>CAZNTI010000038.1:7885-10806 GCA_964575885.1 uncultured Terricaulis sp. | reverse complement strand
GAAGGCCTTACCTAAGCGGCCCGTTGAAGGCAGGTGCGGCCCGCGGCAGAGATCGCCCCACTTGTCGCCGTGGCTGTAAACCGTAATCGGATCGCCGGGCTTAATCACCTCGTCGATGGTTTCGGCTTTGTAGATTTCGCCAATCGATTTGAAGTGCGCGATCGCGGCCTCTTTCTGCCAGACCGTGCGGATGATCGGCAGATCAGCGTCGACGATCTCCTTCATGCGCTTCTCGATCTTCTCGAAATCGTCGGTCGAGAACGGCTCGTCGCGCGCGAACTCGTAATAGAAGCCATCCTCCGTCACCGGACCGAACGTTACCTGCGTGCCGGGGAAAAGCTCCTGCACCGCTTGCGCCAGCACATGCGCCGCATCGTGGCGCAGCACTTCCAGGCCATCAGCGCTGTCGCGCATGACAAGTTCGAACTTGCCGCCGCTTTCAAGCGGACGCGTGAGATCCCACCATTGGCCATCGATCTTGGCGGCGACGACCTTCTTGGCCAGCGATTTGGAGATACCCTCGGCCACCGCAAGCGGCGTGACGCCATCGTCGTACGAACGCTCGGCGCCGTCGGGGAACTTGAGAGAAATGCTCATGGGCTGCTCGGTGCTTGTTGCGGCAGGCGCGCGAAAAACGCGGAAAGCGTCGGCGCGAAATCCGGCTGTTGGGGAACATCGAAATGCGCAGCGTCCGCGAACTCGACATACGTGACTTGAGCGCCCGCTTGGCGCAGCGCATCGTTCAGCGAACGGCTCAGCGACACCGGCAACGTGTCATCGCGGCGCGCGCCCAGCACCAGCACCGCGCCGTCGAACCCGGCGAGCGCCTGCGCCACGTCATAACTGGCCAGGCTCTGGGCGACGTCGATGCGCACGAACGGCGCTGCGTACCAGGGCGTCCAGGCGTCGGCCACCTCTGAGGCGCTGCGCGCCGTCGTTTCAAGCACGACGCCATCGGCCGCAGGCGTAGCGCCGGCCATCTGCGCGCAGACGAAGCCGCCCAGCGAATGCCCCCAGAACACCAGCCCCCGCGCGCCGGCGCGTTCAGTCGCGAATGCGGAAACGCGCGCCGCCATCGCCTGCATGCTCTCACCGGTCGGTACGCCGGGGCTGTCGCCGTAGCCGGGATAGTCGAAAATCAGCACGTCCCCAAAGGCCAGCGCCTTGCGAATGTATGCAGATCCCGAATTGTAGCGGTCAGCGGCGTTGCCGCCGCAATGCACGATAAGCGGCCGCGCCGCACCGTCGCGCGCCGCCAAAGTGAAGGCGACGCGCACGTCGCCTCCACCGATGAAGCCATGCTCGATGCGGGCATCCGGCGCGGCCGCGAGCACATGGTCGGCCGGCCAGTTCGCGAGTTCCTCCGCCGTTTGCGCGCGGCTCTCACGCTCGCGCGGCGCGAACACGGTGGATTCGTCAATGGTCATGCTGCACGCGGCGAGTGCCGGCAGAAGCGCCAGGGCGCTCAGGGCGACTTTCATTTGGCATTCTCCTGCGGCGGGGCGCGATAGCCGCTTCGCCAATCCCCATAGCGCCACGGCGCATACCATGGCCCCGATATGCGCGCCGGCGCGGGATCCCAGCCGTGACCGCCCCAGGGGTGGCAGCGGCAGATGCGCGCCGCCGCCATCCAGCCGCCCGCCCAGGCGCCGTGTGCGCGGATGGCGTCCGCGGCGTAGGACGAGCAGGTTGGCAGGTAGCGGCAATCGCGCCCGATCAGCGGCGAGAGCGTCCACTTATAAAGCTGGATGAGGCCCAGGAGGCCCAAGGAAGGCCAGCGATGGGCAGGCAAGGTCGGCGACATGAGAATTTGGCGATCTGTTGAGGCTTCAGGGACCGGGCCGCATACGCTTGCCGCCGCGGCGCGCCCGATCTCGCGCCGCCGGCCTCAGCTGGTGGTCGTAGTCGTCACTGAGTGAAACAGCACGCCTTGCATAGCGCGAGACCTAGCAGAGCCGGCGCCGCGCGCCAACCCTGATCAGGCTTTCGGGCGCAGCGGCGATGCGCTTAGGGTTCAAGCCATGACGCGATCATCGTTGATCCTCGCAGCGCCGCTGATAGCCTTGGCGACGGTTCCGGCCCTGGCCGAACCCGCCGGCTGGCGCCGCTTCGAGCTCACGCACGGATGCTATATCGTTGTGCCGGCATGTGCCGAGTTGGCGCCGCTGCAGACAGGCGCCTGGAGCGGCGTCTGCACGGCGGGCGAGCCCATCGGTGGCGTGGGCGCGCTGCCCTTCTCGATCTCCGAGGCGCCCGAATTCGCCATGGTGCTCGAAGGCGCTTTCGTATCCGGCGCGCCCCACGGCGCATTCACGGTCACCGTGTATGAGGCGGGCGAGGCTGTCGATGTGTCGACGCCCGCATATGACATGGGATGCGTGGCGGAAGACGCCGCCTGCGAGCGCTATGCGCCCGGCGTCATCTCCGAGCAGCGCACCAAAGTGAACGCGCCCCAGCATTCGAGGTAGGCGGGGCCGGGCATGTCAACGCTGTAGCGCGAGAGCACATAGTAATTCTCGTAGCGGCCTTGCCCCGCCGCCATGCCTTTCACGTAACCTACGACATCGTCGAGCGTCAGGCCGCCCGCGTCCTCGCTGCGCTCCGGGGGCGCGGCTAGCGCGGCGCGCGCGGCCTCCTCATGGGCCTCGCGCGCCGGCACGCTGAAGTACGCGCCGACGCCGATCAGAATGAGCAACAGCAACAGCCGCATTGGCTCAGCCGCCGGTACGCGTGTCGGGCTCGCGCGTGCACTGCACTTGCGTGAATGCGCCCCAGCAGGTCACCACCGGCGTATCGTCGAGAACGACGCGATAGCGCGAGGCCACGTAAAAATTGTCGAAGCTGCGCTGCCCGGCGATGGTGGCGCCCAAGCTCTCGAGCCCCTCGCCGATGCTGCCTGGATCGCTCAACACCGCGTCCGC
>CAZNTI010000038.1:0-7785 GCA_964575885.1 uncultured Terricaulis sp. | reverse complement strand
TAATCCCGCAGCACCGTAAGCGGCGCCTTCGCCTTCGGCGCGAACCCGAACGTCACCCAGCCCGATTTGCCAAGCCCGTAGCCGGTGGGGGCGCCGCCATGAAGCGCGATCGCCTCTTCGCTGCGAAAGGGCAGTTTCATGGACACGCTCAATTGGTCCTCATAGCCCCCCAGAAACAGAAACGCCTTCTTGCCGGCCACCTTGTAGGCGGGATGGCCCCAGGGAAAATCTTCAACCGTCTGCGGGTACGCCATCGCCGCCGTCCGCAGCGCTTTGGCGACCGGGTGGCCGGCATGGGTCCAAGCGCCGCTCATTGCCGCACCAGAGCCTTGTCGAGCGCTTCGACGGCAGCGTCGAACGCCAGCATCGTCGAGGCGTGGCGGGCGGGATAGTCCTTCACCCCTTCCAGGTGGCGCAGCTCCCAGAAACGCCCGGCCGGCGGCGCAGCGCCATCCTTCAACATCGCGCGCAGGCCCTCGCGCGCATCGCGTATTTCCTTGGCGGTCGCCCCGACCGCGTGCAGCGCCAGCACCGCCGTCGCAGCCTGGCCAAGCGCGCAGGCCTTGGGATGCACCGCAATTTCCGACACCGCGCCGTCCTTCAGCTTCAGTTCGACGCTGACCACCGACCCGCACACCCGGCTTACCTTGGTGGCTGCGCCATCGGGGTGATCGAGCCGGCCGATATTGGTCATATCGGCGGCAAGCTCTAGAATGCGCGGGTGGTAAAGATCGTCCATCGGCCATTATGTGGCCTTCCTTGGCGGCCAAGCAACGGCCGCTCAGCGGTTTGGAGAGTGGCATGAACCGGCGCGCGTTTCTGGTTTGCGGCGCGGTTGCAACGGTGGCGCCGGGGCTTGCGCAGGGCCAGCAGCAAGGCGTCGCGCTGACGCAGATCTATCCTGAAAACGATCTTGAGCGCGCATTCATCAACGCCTTCACCAATCCCGATCAGCGGTTGGAGTTTCGTCGCCAATTGCTGGAGGGCCAGGTGTCTCTGGCGTTGGCGTCTAACGCGCCGGATGCGCCGCCGCGGCTCTCAGCTATGCCCGATGGCCGCGGCCAGGCCGGCTTCGTATTCACCAGCGCCAGCCGCCAGAGTTCGGTGTTCGGCCCCGCCTCACCACGCCAGATCACGCGCGGCCGACTGGCGTTGCGACGCCTGATCGGCAAGCACATCGTCTTGAACTATCGCCTGGCGCCGATGCTAACGCTCGAGCCAGAAGACGTCGCCGCCTACCTCGACACCGCGATCACTTTACCCGGGCCCACCCAGTAGGCCATCGCCGCCGCAGCGGCGATCGTAGAGGCCGCGCGAGCGCGCCAGGCGGCCATCGCCGCCGGCGTCGAACACATGAACCTGCCAGGTGTGCGTGCAGCCGCCGTCGGATGCGGTGCGGCGGCAGATTTGCGCCGGGGGGTCGCCGCGTTCGCTGGGCTGGCCTTCCGCGCAAGCGAAATCGTTGCGGCGCAGATCGGCGCCGACTGCGGTGAGCGCAACGCCCGCGCCGTAACGCTGCGCAACCGCCTGTTGGAACGCCTGCAACGTCGCAGCTTCGGAGGCGCTGCGCCAATTGCCCAGGTCAAGCGGGCCCGAAGCAATGCTTGCTCCGCCGTCAGGCGTCGAAACGCCGCCCACCGGCGCCGTGGCGCAGCCGGCGAGCGCCACCGCCAAGGTCGCCGCCATTAGAGTGCGCCTCATCATCACCCCCGCTGCCCGCACACATTGTAAAAGCCGGCAACCGGCGCAGGCTGGCGCCGCTCCAGCACGACGTACCAGTCGAACGCGCAATCGCCCTCGACAAGCTCGATGCGGCACTCAAGGCGCTCGCCTTCCGCGCAGGCAAAGCCGTTAGCTTCGAGGTCGGCGCGAATGTCGGCGCTGCCGCGGCCGTCAAAGCGTCGCGCGATCTGGGCTTGGAAGTCGGATGCGTAGGCTTGGCCGGCGCCGCGCCACTGTCCGAAATCGAGGCCTGCGGGGCCCGTCCCTTCCGGGGGCGTGCGCCCAACAGAGGCAAATTCGGCGGGCGGCGGCGGCGCCGTGCCGGGCTCGACCGGGAACGGCGACGGCCCCGCCGCACTGGTCGGCGGAAGATCCTGCGCCACCGCCAGGCCGGCGACGCCAAGAGCGATCATAACCGTGATAAAAGCGCGCATACATCCCCTCTCGGACCCGGCCCGCTTTAGTGGCTGGCCCCAGCCGCGGCAAGTTGCGCCGGCGCCTTGGAAGCAACGTCGCGCCGGGCGCCGGTGATCCGACTCATCTTAAGCACAGCCCCGCGATGATCGAGCGCCAAAGGGGTGCTGGCCCTTGTGACCAGGAACCTTTAGGTTAACATGAAGTAAGCGGTAGGCATTTGGGGGGTCCTGATGACCGGAAGCAGCGCAAAGAGCTGGGTACGCGCACGGCTCGGCCTGGGGATCGGGCGTTGGGGCATGCGGGTTGCGGCGCTGGCCGTGGCGTTGGCGCTGGGCGGCGGCGGTATCGCCGCGGACGCACAGCAGCAGCGCCGCACGCAGGCCCAGCGCGGGCCGGACATGAACTACAATTTGAACCGCGAATGCTTTGCGCCGCTCAATCGGACGCGGATTCCCAATCTCGATTATTTCAACCCGGCGATTCCCGACCATCGCCAGCGGCTGCAGGCGGTCGTCAGCCAGTGCAGCAACCCCGCCCCGCGGGCTGGACTCGCCTATTCGTATTATTACGCCGCCAAGGCCAATCGCATTCTAGGCGAAGCGCAACTGGCGCCGATGGGTGCGCCGGCCAGCGGCGCCGGCGCAACCGAACTGGTGGAAGCGCAGCGGCTGCTCGAAGTCGCCGCAGGCATGGCCAGCGCGCCGGGCGGCGACGCCGCCCTGCTGCTGGCCGCCAAGAGCGAACTCGCGCGCGTGTTCCGGCTGCAGGTGCGCGCCAATCCGGAGCGCTTTGGCGAGCGTTACAATGACGCCCGCCGGGTGCTCGACGAAGTCACCAGCAGCAGATTTGGACAGCTCGATCGCGCGCTCCTCTATGAGCGCGCGATGCTGGCGATCCAGCGCGACGATCCGACCACGCCCGATGACGATTCGGCGCTGTTGCCGGCCCTGCAGGACCTCCAGGTGTTCGCCAACCGCGACACCTCGGAGTTCCCCGATCTCTACGTGCAGCGCCGCGGGCCGATCGCGCTCGCGACCCTCGCCACGCGGCTTGGCAACCAGGTGCTGGCGCGCCCGCCCAGCCTCGACAACACCCAGGCGGCGCTGCGTCTCTTCAACGACGCCGTGCGCGCCTACGAGGTGCTGCAAGGCATCGACGGCGCCGCCGGCGGAGCCGCGTCAGCCAGCACCTACGTTGACCTTGGCATGCTGAACCTGCGTTTGGCGGCGCTGCTGGGAACTGGCCGATCGGGCGATGTCGCCTGCGGGCCGGGCGCCGAGCCGCGCGCGATCGATGCGGCCGAGCGCGCGTTCAGCCAAGCGCTGGTCACGGAACCTCAATCCGTGGACGCCAATTGGGGCCGCGGCTGCGCCTTGCGAGCGCGGGGCAACCCCGACGGCGCGGCCGCCGCCTTCAGCACCGCGCTCGCCAATCTGCCGTCCCCGCAGGCGCAACCGCTGCGGCGTCCGCGCTCTGACTACTACCTCGCGCACGCCCGCGCGCAGGCGACGCTCGGCAATTGGGATGGGCCAAACGGCGCGCTGACCAGTTTTGACACCGCGCTGTCGCTGGAGACCGACAACAACCGCCGCGCCGACATTCTGGTGAGCGCCGCAGATGTCTACCTGCAGGCCGAACGCCCGAGCGAGGCGCGGCGCGCCCTCGACCGCGCCTTGGGCTTCAGCCGCGACAACGCCGGCGCGCTGATGACCCGCGCGCAGCTGCTCATTTGCGGCAGGGCCGACTGCAGCGCCTCGCCAATCTTCAACGCCTCCGTGCAGGCGCAGGAAGATCTCACCCGCGCGCGGGAAATCTCCGGCGGCCATCAGGCAACCGCCAATTATCTGTTGAGCAAAGTGCTGATGGAACGCGGCCGCGCTGCGTCCGGGCGCGAGCGCACGCGGCTTGGCACGCTGGCCAATCAGCGCTCCGCCGAGGCGTACTTGAGCGACCGCTCCAATATCGCTTACCGCAGCCAAGCGTGCCTGACGCGCATCATTTTCGGCGACCTCGACGCACAGGGCCAAAGCTATTGCCTCGCCGAAGAGTCCGGCCCGAATTACGGCGAAGCGCTGTTCTTCGAGGGCGTGTACTGGATGCGCCGGGCGTACTTCTCCAGCGGCGGCAACCAGGAAGATTACTGGGGCCGGGCGCTCGGCGCTTTCGAACGCGGCGCGGACTTCGCCGGATCGACCGCGACCGTTGAGGATCGACCGCTTTCGGAGCTGCTGGCCTATGGCCGCCGCTTCGCCCTCTATTGCGCCGGGCTCGACTCCGCCAACGCCGCCAGGCCCGGCGACGCGGGCGCGGCGGAGGAGCGTCAGGTTTTCGCCAGATACGAGCTCGCTCGGTGCTGGCGTTGAGAGAGTGGGGTTAAGAATATGACCGCCGGACGCGACGAACCGCCGACCTACACCGGGGCGGTGCAGAACTGGACCCCGGGCAGCAATGTGCCGGTGATCGTTGTGGCCGCGCCGCCGGCGGAGCCGTCGGTCACGCGCGGCGTCACCGGGCTGTTCGTGCCGATCTTTCTCGCCGTGTTCGTGATCGCGGCGATCTATTTCTTCTTCGGCGCCTGGCAGGCCGCACAAGGGCTGGCGCGGCAGGAAGCAGTGACGCGCGATGCGGCGGGCCTGCTTGAATACATGGAAGACCTGGAACGTCAGAATGCGTTGCTGTGCGCCAGCGCCGCGGCCACGCCCGAGCGGGTCGAGCGCACCAATCTGGAGGCGCAGGTCGAGATCGCGCGGCGCAATTTCGATGCGCAGTGCCAACGCAATCTCAGCCTGCAGGAGCGCCTCAGCCGACGCTCCGGTGAAGCGGGGAGCACGTCGTGCCCGCCGGCGACGCCGGCCGCGACCACTGCCCCGCCGCGCGGAGAGTCGGTCGATGAATTCCGGGCGCGCTTGTGTCGAGGCTACCAACGCGTGCGCACGCAGTGAAGCAGGAGGCTTGAATGCGGGGCGATGATACGGAAATTTACGACAAGGGTCCGCCGGTGATGACGGCCCAACATGAGGCGCGTCCTAACCTGCTCTCATCGTTGGCGCGCGCGGTGGTGAGTCTGACGCTGCTGGTAGTGCTGCTGCTGGCGTTTGGCGCAGCGCTCGCCGGGTGGTTCCTGCGCAACCAGCTGGAAGGCGAGTTGCGCGCCGAGATCGACCGCACCTCGGCGCAGGCGCAGCTGGTGGTGGCCTATCGCGACGAGCTGGATGCGCTGACCGCGCGGATGGCGACTGAGCGCGTAACCATGCCGGCGCCTACGGTCGAGTCGCTTTACGAACGCACGCTCGAAGCCCGGCAAGGCCGCGGGCCGGACGGCGCCTGGCGCGCCGGCTACGACTGGCAGGCCGAGATCGATCTGCTACAGCGCGACAACACCGATATACGTTGGGCCAACGCGCAAATCCGCGCCCGCGCCGCGCGCGCACGCAATCCAAACCGGCCAAACCGCAACGTCCAGCCCTGAGGCGCCGCTCAGCGGGGGAGTTCTGAGCGCACTACTGGGGGTGGGAAATGTTGCGCGTGATGATCGTGCTGCCGATCTATCTGGCAGCGATGTATTTCGCACCGAGCCTGCCCGGCTACGCCCAGTTTGAGGCGCTGGTGCGCGCGACCGAGACCACCACAACCCGCCACATCATCGACTACGCCGTGGCGCTGGCGATGGCGCTTCTTCTCGCCTGGATGATAGATCGGCAAACCTTGAGCCCGCGCTATGGGGCATTCTTCCGCGTTATCCGCATGGGATTGCTGGGGGTCGTGGTGGCGGCCCTCTACCAATTGTTCTGCCTGCTCACCGCAACCGGCATGAGCATAATGATCCTGCTCGCGCCACCGATCTTTATGATCGCGGAAGCGGCCTACGAAACCGTGGAGGCGGCGCTCGGCGCCCTGCGCGGAAACCGCAGCGTCGAGCCCTAAGGCGCCGCTCAGCGGGCGGAGTGGAAAAACGCGAGCTTGTTGCCGTCGAGATCGCGGCAATAGGCGAACTCGCCGAAGGCCCCGCGCGGGCCGGGCTTGCCCTCGCAGGCGCCGCCGAGTTCCAGAACCTTGGCATAGGCGCTCGCGACCTGCTCTTTGCTGTCCACCTGGATCGCCAGCATGGCGCCGTTGCCAACGGTGGCGGGTTGGCTGTTGTAGGGCCGCGTCACCATCACCATGGCGCCCTTGCCGAGGCGATAGAGCAGGCCTTGCGGCGTCGGGAACAAGCGGGCGCCGCCGAGATCGCCCAGCAGCGCATCGTAAAACGCGCAGGCGCGCTCGAAATCGTTGGTCCCGAGGCAGACATAACCCACATGCGCCATGATTTTCCTCCTCACCGCGTTCGCGCGTTCATTACGGCTTGGAGTCGATATCCGTCACGGGCTTCGACGCGCGTCAATTCTGCCGCAGCGTCATGGTCGCGCTTTGGTCGGCTTGACGCGCGCGGTCGTCATGCGCACCGTTCTGGGCATGACCGACACCCGGAATTTAGGTGACGAGGCGCAGCGGTCGCCGGATCCGGTCGACGCCGGAGCGGGCCGCCGGATCGTCGCCACCGGCGGCTTCACCTTTATAGAACGCGCCCTACTGGTGGTGATCGCGTTGCTGACGCTCGCGGCAGCCGGCATGGAGCTGGCGCGGGTTTACGAGACGCGCACGGTCACGCTGGCAGACATCCTGCTGATGTTTCTCTACCTCGAAGTGATCGGCATGATCGCGGTGTTCTATGAGCGGCGCGGCTCGCCGTTCGTGTATCCGATCTTCATCGCCATTACCGCGCTGGCGCGCTTGATCGTGCTGCAGGGCAAGGACATGGCCCCTGAGAACATCGTGTTCGAGGCCGGCGCCATCCTGCTGCTCTCGATCGCGGCGGTGGTGGTGGTGCGGGCGGGCAACAAGAGCTGAGCGGCCCCGCTCAACCCTTCCTGCGCCAGGTCGAGCCGCTGGCGCTGTCCATCACTTCGACGCCCTTCGCCGCCAGCAGGTCGCGGATGCGGTCGCTTTCGGCATAGTTCTTGGCCGCGCGGGCAGCGACCCGCTCTGCCACCAGCGCGTCGATCTCGGCGGCGGCTTGTTCGCCAAAGCTTGAGCGGAACCAGCGGGCGGGATCGTCGGCCAGCACGCCCAGCAGCCTACCCGCGGCCAGCAATTGCGCTTTCGCTTGGGATTGTTCGGCCGGCTTTTTGGCGACGTTGGCGGCGGTGGCGAGCGCGGAAATCTCGGCGATCGCGGCTGACGTGTTCAGATCGTCGGCCAGCGCCTCAATGAATGCGCGCGGCGGTTCGGCCACGGCGTCGGGCGAATCGTGCAAACGCAGCAGCGCGCCGTAAAGCCGGTCGAGGCTCGCCTGCGCTTGGGCGAGCAGATCGTCGCTCCACTCCAGCGGCGCGCGATAATGCCCCGAGAGCAGCGCCCAGCGGATGGTCTCGCCGGCCCAGCCCTGCTCCAGCAATTCGCGCACGGTGACGATATTGCCGATCGACTTGCTCATCTTCTCCTTGGCCATGTTGAGCATGCCGTTGTGCAGCCACACCCGCGCCAAGGGATGCTCGTGCGCGGTCTCCGATTGCGCGATCTCGTTTTCGTGGTGCGGGAACACGAGGTCGAGGCCGCCACCGTGGATGTCGATGGTTGCGCCCAGTTGCGCCGCGATCATCGCCG
>CAZNTI010000037.1:0-11087 GCA_964575885.1 uncultured Terricaulis sp. | reverse complement strand
CCCGTCCCCGTCAACCGGTTCGGGGGGGTGGGTGCGGACCTCCACCGGGAGGGCCGGGGGTCGGTCTAGCCCTGGTCAGGCGCCTTGCTTCCGCCGGGGCGTGCCGCTAGGTTCCGCGCCCTCGTGACGTGCCGCCTTAGCTCAGTTGGTTAGAGCGCTGGATTGTGGATCCAGAGGTCCCTGGTTCGAGCCCTGGAGGCGGTACCACCTCGACGCCGGGGCGCGCGGTGAGGTTGCGCAGCGCGCATGCGCGCTACGCGCAGCACGCGGCAGCGTCGCTTGGGTATGTTTTCGCGTCGCTGGACGGCGAGGATGGTTATCTTTTCGAGGTCAGCGACGGGGCCCGCAGCGCCGCGTTCGCGGCGGGGGCGAGTTCTCCGTACGCTCTGAACGACGCGCGCGCGGCGGCGGTGGCGCGCGACAAGCCATTCTGTGCGGCGGTGCTGCGCCGGGCTGGGGTGCCCACGCTGGAGGGGCGGATGTTCTTCGTCACCGCACGCGGGGCCGAACGCCGGGGGCCGGGGCGGGAGCCGGCGGACGCCTTGGCTTTCGCCGCCAGTGCGTCCTACCCGCTGTTTTGCAAGCCGATCTCCGGTTCCGGGGGCAACTTCGCCGAGATCGTTTCCGATCCGGAGGCCTTCGCGGACTATCTGCGCCGCGTGTCGCGCGAACACTTCGCCATGCTTGTGCAGGATGTCGTGCGTGCGCCGGAGCACCGCGTTCTGGTGTTGGATGACCATGCGATCTGCGCCTACCGCAAGCGGCTTCCAAGTGTGATTGGCGACGGGCGCTCAACCTTGGCGGCGCTGTGCCGGCGCCTGCGCGATGAGGAAACCTCGCTCGCCAATCTCCGCGGCATCGGCGAAGGCGGCGCGATGCTCGGCCCCGATGCGGTTCCGGCCAAGGGGGTGCGGGTGGTGATCGAGGGCCCCGCCAACCGCTCGGCCGGTGGCGGCGCTGAGGCGCTTGAGCGCCAGCCGCAGCCGGCGTTGGCGCGCTTAGCGCGCGACGCTGCGCGCGCGCTTGGCCTGCGTTTCGCCGGCGTAGATGTGTTTGACGTTTCGGCGGCCGGCGATCTCTCCAGGCTTACGGTGATCGAGGTGAACTCCAATCCGATGATCGCCACGCTCGAAGAGCAGGGGGCCTGGGATCTGATCGAGACCATCTGGCGCGCAAACGTCGAGGCCGCGCTCAAGTGAAGCGATGGGATATTCCTTACCCGAAGTTCGGCAGCGGGCCTGGACTTACGCGCGTCGCCGCGATCGCACGGCGGCTTGGCCTCGACCTCGCCGGCTTCGGGCGCGACGGTGCGGTGGTGGTGGGGTCCAACGGCAAAGGCTCCACCGCAGCGATGACAGCGGCGCTGCTCGCCCATGGGGCCGGGCGGGGTCCCGTCGGCCTTTTTACGTCGCCGCATCTTTATCGCTTGAACGAGCGCTTGCGCATCGACGACGCCGACATCGAGGACGAGGCGTTGGAGCTGCATTGGGGACGCGTCCGCGATGCCGCGCAAGCGCACCTGGCGGGCGGGGAAGACCGGCTCGGCGGCTTCGAATTTCTTTTCCTCGTAGCGGCGTCTTGGTTCGCCGCTCGGGGCTGCGCGCACACGGTCTGGGAGGCGGGCATTGGCGGGCGACTGGATCCGGTGCGTCTCATTGCTGCGTCGCGCGTGGCGCTGAGCGCGCTTGACCTGGAGCACACAGAATTGCTGGGCGACAGCCGCGAGGCGATCGCGCGCGAGAAAATCGATGCGGCGCCCGCAGGCGCGCGCCTGTTTTTCGGCGAAGCCTGTGCGCCGGAATACGATGCGATCGCGGCGCATTGCGTTGAGCGCGGGATCGTTCCAGCGCCGGTTTCCACTGCGGCGCAATTGGGGACGCTCAAAGCGCCCTTGTCGGGCGGCCATCAGCGCGGCAACGCCGCGCTGGCGCTGGCGCTGGTGCGGGACATTGCGCCGCTTGACCCCGAAGCTGCGGCCCGCGGACTGGCCGCGACCCGTTGGCAGGGGCGGCTTGAAATCATCGCCCACGACCCCCTCGTGGTGATCGACGTCGGCCACACGCCGCAGGCGATCGCTGCGGCGCTCGAGGGCTTTAAAGCGCTGGCGGGCGTCGGTTCAGCCGTTCTGGTCTGCGGCGCCTCGCACGACAAACGCGCCGCGGCCCTGATCGCGCCGCTGGCGCAGGCGTTCGACCGCATCGTGTGCGTGGCGGCACGGCACAAGGGCGCGCCGGCGGCGGAGATCGCCGCGTACGCAGCCAGGGCCAATCCCGCGGCGCGGATTAGCGTTGCCGCGTCCACTGAAGCGGCCCACGCCTTGGCGCTAGGGCAGGCCAGGTCCGGCAATGGGGCGGTCTACGTCGCCGGCGGGCTATTCCTGGCGGCGGAGTTCGCCGCCGTCCAACGCGGGCTCGATCCCGCAACGCTGGCCTTCTTTTGAGCCGCGGGCTTGGCTAGAAGGGCCGCGAGGGGAGTCAATGCCACGATCGTTGTTTGAGCATCTGTCGCCGGACACCGGGGCCAAGCGCATGCTCGCACTGGACGGCGGCGGCGTGAAAGGCGTGCTGACGCTAGGCATGCTGAAGCCGCTGGAGGACGAACTGCGTCGGCGCGCTGGCGGCGACGAGACCTTCCGGCTGTGTGACTATTACGATCTGATCGGGGGCACCTCGACTGGCGCGATCATCGCTGCCGGGCTGGCGCTGGGTAAAACCGTCGATGAAATGACGGAGCTTTACATGCAGCTGGGGCCCGACGTGTTCGGGCGTCACGCCGGCGACGGCATCTTTCTGCAGAGCAAGTTTGAATCCGAAAGGCTGCGCAAAGCGCTGGCTTCGGTCATGACCACCAAGACCCTGGGCTCGGACGATCTGCGCACCGGGCTTGCGATCCACGCCAAGCGCATCGACACCGGTTCGCCATGGGTGGTCACCAACCACCCGCTGGGCATCTTCTACGATCCCCCCGCCGACAGCAGCATCTTTCCTAACAAGCGGTATCGGCTTGTCGACTTGGTGTTGGCGAGTGCGGCGGCGCCCACCTTCTTCGACGAAGTTGTCATCGACATTGAGTTCGACGAGCGCCGCAAGCCGACCCAGCAGGGCTATTTCGTCGACGGCGCGGTCAGCGCCAATAACAACCCCGGTCTGCAGATGCTGATGCTGGCGCTCGAACCCTCCTACAAGTTCGGCTGGCGATCGGGGGCCGACCAGTTGATGATGAGTTCGTTCGGGACCGGCATGCGCAGGCCCTCGGTGAGCGGGCGCACCTTTGCCGGTCTGCCGCCGGGACTGCGCGGCGTGCATGCGCTAAGGGCGATGATCTATGACACGCAGCTGCAAGGCGTGATGCTGCTGCAGGCGCTGTCGGAACCACGCAAGCCCTGGCGCATCAATTCCGAGATCGGAGACATGACGGGTGTGTGCTTCTCCGGCGCGCCACTGCTCGACTACCAGCGTATCGACGTCACGCTTGACACCAAGCCCAAGCCTAAGCGTCGCGGCGATCCGACGCCGCCAATGACGGCGCTGGAACGGCTTATAGGTCGCGAACTCTCGGCCGATACGCTGGAAGCCCTCGATTTCCTGGACAACGGCGACAAGGCCAACATGGATCTGCTCTACGAAATCGGTCTGCTCACCGGGCGTGCGTACGTGAACGACACCTACCCCGATCCCAAATTCGACCTGTCCGAGTGGCGTCCCGCGTGAGTGCGCCGCGTCCGCTGATCGTTGCCGTGACCGGCCACAGGCTGAACCAGCTGCCGGAGCCGGCGCGCATCGCCGCCGAAATCGCGGGCGCTTTGGAAGCGGCGGAGCAGGCTGCCCGCATCGCCACCGGCGCGCCGCCGCGTTGCGTATTGCACTCCGCGATTGCGGAAGGCGCCGACCGCTACGCCGCGGACGCAGCGCTGGCGCGCGGCTGGCGGTTAGTGACGCCGCTGCCGTTTTCGGTCGAGCGTTATGAGGAGGATTTTCCCGACCAGGCGTCCAAGGAACATTATCAGCGCCTGTTATGGGCCTCGCGGCGGGTGTTGCCGGTGTCGGAGGAATTGGTGGCTGAACTCGGCGGCGACGGTGCGGCCCCCTACGCTGCAGTCGGGCGCGCGCTGATCGAAAAGGCGGATTTGCTGCTTTGCGTCTGGAACGGGCTGCCGCCCAAGGGGCCGGGCGGCACCTCGGAGGTGGCGGCGCTGATGCTCGAGAAAGGCGGCCTGGTGCTATGGATCCCCGCCCAAGGCGGCGACACGCACTTGGTCGCGCCGGCGCCGCTGCCGCGGGCCGGTACTTTCCGGCGCAAATTGCACGAAGCCCTGTCGCAAAGATTTGACCGCGCCGCGCGGCCAGCTGAAATGCGGGTCGCATGAAGCAGGTCATTATCGTCGGCGGCGGCGTCGTGGGCCTGTTCAGCGCGGTGCGCCTCGCCAAGGCGGGCGCGCGCGTCACCGTGCTTGAGGCCGAGTACGAGGACGTGGGCGTCTTCGGTCCTGCCGCATCGGCGGCGGCAGCCGGCATGCTGGCGCCGTTCGACCGCGGGCTGGAGCGTCACGAAGCCATCGCCATGGCATCTTTCGATCTCTGGCGGCGCTTGCGTGAGGGCGCGGAATGGGCTGACGGCGTGCGCTTCGACGGCGGCGTTGTCATCGGCAGCGACGAACTGGACGCTGAGCTTGTCGTCGTCAACGCCAAGCGCCTGGGGCGCGGCGCGCAGCTCTTGTCGGCTGCGCAGGCGCGCAAACGCACCGGCCTTGCGGCGAAGCTGGCGCACGCGGCGTTCGTCGCCGACGAAGGCGTCGCCGATCCGCTGCGCGTGCTGAGCGGGCTGTCGATGCAGGCGCGCGCACACGGCGTCATCATCGAGTACGGCGCGGAGGTGTCGGAAGTCACCGCCCACACCGCGCTGCTTTTCAACGGCGAGGCGTTCGAGGCCGACGAAATCGTACTGGCGCCGGGCGCATGGGCGCGCGAGCCGCTGATGGCGGCGGCGCCGGCCTTGCGCCTGGTTACGCCCGGCAAGGGCGTGATGGTTGCGGTTGACCTCGTCCAGCCGCTCGGTCCCAATTTTCGCGCCCCTGATTTCTACCTTGCGGAGCGGCGCGATGACGTAGTGCTTGGCGCCAGTCTGGAGCTGGGCCGCTTCGACCGGCGACCCGATCCCGAAAAAGTGGCAGAACTCATCGCCGCCGCCGAGGCGACGCTGCCGGGGGCGGTGAAGCCGCTGGAGCGCGCTTGGGCCGGCATTCGTCCGATGTCCCCGGATGGCTGGCCGATCATTGGCCGCTCCGGCCCCGTCTTCGTCGCTGCCGGGCACGCGCGCCACGGCTGGCTGCTGGCCCCGATCACCGCCGAGATCGTCACCGCTCATGTCTTCGGCTATGACATTCCCCCGGAATGGGCGGCCTTCGCGCCGCAGCGCTTCGAGGCCAAAGTGAAATGAACCGTCGCCCATGACCTTCGCCATCGAGCTCACTGAAGAGCAGACCGCGATCAAGCACGCGATCGAAGCCATCTGCGCCAAGTACGACGATCAGTACTGGCTGAAGACCGATGAGAGCGGCGCTTTTCCGGAGGCGTTCGTCGCCGATGTGGCGGCCGGGGGCTGGCTCGGCGTGGCGATGCCGGAGCGCTTTGGCGGCGCGGGGCTGGGCCTGACCGAAGCGGCGCTGATGATGCAGGCGGTGGCGGCGTCGGGCGCGGGCTTTTCCGGCGCCAGCGCCATCCATCTGAACATTTTCGGCCTCATGCCCATCGTCAAATTCGGGACCGAGGAACAGCAGGCGCGTTTCCTGCCGCCGGCGATCGATGGAACCGACAAAGCGTGCTTTGCCGTCACCGAGCCGAACAGCGGGCTGGATACTGCAAGCTTGGAAACCCGCGCCGACCGCACCAATTCCGGCTATCGGATCCGCGGGCGTAAAATTTGGACCACCAATGCGCAGCGCGCCAACAAAATTCTGATCATTGCGCGCACGACGCCGAAAGATCAGGTGCGCAAGCCGACGGAAGGTCTGTCGCTTTTCTACGCCGATTTCGATCGCACCAAAATCGATGCCAAGCCGATCCCGAAAATGGGCCGCAAGGCGGTTGAGTGCAACACGCTGTTTATCGAGGATTTGGAAGTGTCCGACGCCGAACTCGTCGGCGAAGAGGGCGCGGGCTTCAAGATTTTGCTCTCGGGTCTCAATCCCGAACGCGTGCTGTTTGCGGCTGAGGCGATCGGGCTCGGCCATGCAGCTCTGAGGCGTGCGGCCCAATACGCGAAAGAGCGTGTGGTGTTCGGGCGCCCTATTGGTCAAAACCAGGGCATCCAGCATCCGCTCGCGAAATCATGGGCCGAACTCGAAGCCGCCAACCTGCTCGCCTTCAAAGCAGCGGCGCTCTACGATGCCGGTCGCGAGTGCGGCGCTGAGGCCAACGCCGCGAAGTATCTGGGCGCCGAGGCCGGGTTTAGCGCTTGCGAGGCGGCGGTGCTGGCGCATGGCGGCATGGGCTACGCCAAGGAATATTTCGTTGAGCGTTATGTCCGCGAAGCGATGATCGCGCGCATCGCGCCGGTCTCGCGCGAAATGATCCTCAACTATATCGCCGAGCGCGTGCTCGGGCTGCCGAAGAGCTATTAGCGCGGCGGACGTTAGGCCGCATTGCTCATTGCGACTGGATGTTCTCTCTGCCCATCGAGCAAGGGAATGAAAGCGATGAAGCTCGCCGCCGCCGCCGGCTGGATCCACAAATGGCTCGCCTTGCTCGTGGGCGTGCAGATGCTGTTCTGGGTTGCGTCGGGCTTGTTTTTCGCCGCCTTCCCGATCGAGCAGGTGCGCAGCGAACACCGCATCGCGCACCAACATGCCGCCGCGCCGCTGTCCGAGCGCGCGCCGAGCGACATTGCCGCACTGCTGCCCGAGGCGCCAAGCCGGATCAGCTACGAAACCACCGGCGCCGGTCAGCCGGTGGCGGTCGCGGAGTTTCCAGCGCGCCGGCCCATCCTCATCGACCTCAACGATTGGCGGGTGGCCTCGCCGCTGAGCGCAGAAGCAGCGGCGCAGATCGCACAGGTCTATGTCGCCGATGCGCCGCCTGTGCGTGAGGTGCGGCTGGTGACCGAGGAGACGCCCGAGTATCGCGGCGTGCTGCCGGCGTGGCGTATCGCCTTCGACGATGCGGACGGGCTTGCGGTTTATGTCGCCGCCGACACCGCGCGCGTCACCGCGCGCCGCTCCGACCTCTGGCGGGTTTATGATGCGCTCTGGGCGCTGCACATCATGGACTGGCGCGACCACGAGAACTTCAATTCCGGCCTGCTGATCGTGACCTCGTTCACCGCCCTAATCACAGTGCTCGCCGGGTTCGTGTTGTTTCCGTTCCGACTGCGGCCGCGCGCGCGTTAAGATTCGATTTACCAAACCGCCGCAAGGCGGTCGCATGAGTGATCCGATCGCTCCCGTAGGCCAGGATGGCGTGCGCGCCGCGATACGCCGCGCAGCGGACGCGACCGGGGTCGACTTCTCTCTGTTGATCGAAACCGCCCGGCGCGAAAGCGCGCTCAATCCCCACGCGCGGGCGGGCACGTCGAGCGCCACCGGCCTGTTTCAATTCATCGATTCCACCTGGCTCGACATGGTGCGCCGGCATGGGGCCGAGCACGGCCTCGGCCAACAGGCGGCGGCTTTGCGCGCCGGCGCCGATCCCGCGACCCGCCGCGATATTCTCGCGTTGCGCAACGATCCTGAAATCGCGGCGCGCATGGCCGGCGAGCTGGTGCGTGAAAATGCGCTGGCGCTGCAACAGCGGCTTGGCCGCGCGCCGAGCGCCGGTGAACTTTACGCAGCCCATGTCATGGGTGCTGGCGGCGCAATACGGCTGATCGAGGCCGCGCAAGCGGGCGCACCTGATGCAGCGGCGGTGTTCCCGCGTGAAGCGGCCGCCAATCGCGGCCTATTCTACGTCGCGGGCGAGCCGCGCTCGGCGCAAGCGCTCCTGCAACGACTCTCGCTCGATGCCGATGCCGGAGTCAGCGCGGTGCGCGGCGGAGCGCCAAGCTATGGCCGCGAAGGTGAGGCGATGTCGCCGGCGCTGGCGCAAGCCTTGTTCGCATTCGCGCTGCTGCCGCTGATCGGGGGCGGCGAGGACGAAACGCGCGATCCCATCGAGGCGCTGCGCGCCTATGCCCGCACGGACCGCGTTTAAGCCGCCGCGCCGCTGGCAAACAGCGCCTCGACCGCGTCGTCGGCGTAACCCAATTCGGCCAGCACCGCGCGCGTATGTTCGCCCATGCGCGGCGCTGGACCCTTGGGACCATCGTCGGCGCCGGGGAACCGGATCGGCCCGCCGGGCGCGGGGATGGTCGATCCATCGTGCTGGGGCGTGCGTACGACCGCCCCCGCTGCAATCGCCTGCGGATCGACGATCGCCTCGGCGGCAGTTTGCACCGGGGCCCAGATCATCTCTTCGGCGTCGAGGACTGCGGTCACCTGATCGAGCGTCAGTGCGCCGAAGGCTTCGTCGAGGAGATCAACCAGTTCGGCCACGTGTTTGCGGCGATCACGCGCGCGTGCGAAGCGCGTGTCCTCGATCAGGTGCTCAAGCTTCAACGCTCGACAAAGCCTCGGCCAATCGGCCTCGCCCTGCCGCGCCAAAAGGCTGATCCAGCGCTCATCCTTGGTGCGGAAGAAATTCACCATTGGTTGAGGTACTTCCCGGCGCGGCCGGTTTGACGCGGTGCGCCCGTAGACATGCTGGATCGACATGTCCGATCCGGCGGCGTAGTGCGCCACGCGCAGCAGCGCGGCCTCCACCAGGCGGCCCTTGCCGGTGCTCTGCCGCTCGTAGAGGGCGGCCAGAACCCCGCTGACAATGGCCATCGAGGCGACATGATCGCCGAACGCGGTGCGCAATTGCACCGGGTCGCCACCCTTTGGACGAAACAATTGTGCGACGCCGGAGCGGGCCCAGAACGCCGCCGAGTCCATGCCGGGGCGATCCGCATCGGGGCCTTCGAGCCCGTAGCCGGTGAGCGTTGCGTACACCAGGCGCGGGTTGCGCTGCAGCAGCGCGTCATGATCGAGCCCGGCGCGCTTCAGGCCGCCGGGACGCACATTGGTGATGAACACGTCGGCGCCATCGATGAGCTTAAGGAGCGCTTCGCGGCCAGCCTCCTGGGCGGTGTCGAGCACGATGCCGCGCTTGCCGCGATTGTCCAACTCGAACACCGGATTGGCGGCCTGGCCTTCGATGCCCACGGAGGCGAAGAAGAGCCGGATCGGATCGCCGCCCGGGGGCTCCACCTTGATCACGTCCGCGCCCCAATCGGCCATGATCCCAGCGGCCCCGGGAGCGGCGACGTAGGTGGCGTATTCAACGACCTTAAGACCCTCAAGCATAACGTCCGTTTCCCATCCGCAACCACCTCGATCAAGGTTTGTTAAAACTCTGCCGCAAGTGTCTGGTCTGATCAGCGGCGGTGAGAATCGTCGCCATAAGCGCGAGCGACTCTCGATGTCGATCATAACTATGCGGGCCAACCTCACTGAACGGGACATCCGCACGCTGATCAAGGGCCCCACCGAGGAAGATCGCGCGCACGCCGCGCATAAGCTTTGCCGCTGCATCGAGGACGCCGAGCTTTCCGTAGAGGAACGCGTGCACGCCGAGGGCATTATCGCCATCATGGCCCAGGACGCGGCCGTGCTGGTGCGCCGGTCGCTTGCGGTGGCGTTGAAGAACTCGCCCAAACTGCCGCGCGAGATCGCCCACAAGTTGGCCCGCGATATCGAGACGATCGCGCTGCCGGTGATCCTCAATTCGCCGGTGCTGACCGACGCCGATCTCGTGGACATCGTGCGCACGTGTCCGCCGGCCAAGCAGGTCGCGGTGGCCAGCCGCGAAACGCTGTCGCCGACGGTGACGGGCGCGATCGCCACCTACGGCGTCACCGAAGCGGTGGAGCGGGCGCTCGCCAACGACAACGCCAACTTCGAGGCCGACGCGCTCGATACGGTGCTCGACCGCTTTGCGGGCGTCTCTAACATTACCGCCGCGATGGTGCGGCGCAACGCCTTGCCGGTCTCGATCACCGAGAAGCTGGTGTCGATGGTGACTGGCGAACTGTTCGACCATCTGGTCAACAATCACGAACTGCCGCCGCAAATCGCCATCGACCTCGCCATGGGCGCGCGCGAACGCGCCACTATCGATATTGTCGAGCAGGCAGGCCGGCAGCAGGATCTGCCGCGCTTTGTACAGCAGCTCAATCTCAACGGCCGGCTTTCACCATCATTGCTGATGCGGGGTTTGTGTCTGGGCCACATGGAATTTGTCGAGCACGCTATGGCAGAACTGGCGGGGCTCGCCCATCAGCGCATCTGGCTGTTGGTCCACGACAGCGGACCCCATGGCCTGAAGACCGCATTCGATCGCGCCGGGCTGCCGCCGCGTCTGTTCCCCTCGTTTCGCGCGGCGGTCGAGGTCTTTCACAGCATCGAGCGCGAAGGCGTGGCGCAGGATCGGTTTGTCTTCCGCAAGCGGATGCTTGAGCGCACGCTGACGCTGTTCCAATCGGTGCCGAAAGATGATCTCGACTATCTGCTCGAAAAGCTCGACGCGTCCGGCCTGAAAGCCGGCCGTGCGGCAGCGATCTAGCGTAGGCCCGCTTCCGCGAAAGGGCCGCCGCCACGGTCGAATCCGGCAATCGCCAAGGCGCGTGCGTGCGCGGCGCTGGTGACGCTCTCGGCAGTCACTGCAAGTCCGGCTTCGCGCGCCGCCAGCACGCGCCGGCCAAGCGGGCTGCGATCGCCGCCGTCCTCCAGCGCTAGAAACGGGCTGGGGCTGGCCGGCGCATCAAGAACGAGTTCGGCGTACAAGGTGCGCGCGCGCGCGCCAAATGGGAGCGGACAGTCGGGATCGGCGCGCAGGGCCACGCCCCAGCCGCGGGCGCGCAATTCCTCTGCCAGTTCGCCGCCGCCTGCCACGATCTCGCGCTCGCTCAGTTCGAAGCTCAGTCCATGGCGCGTGCAGCCGGCGTCAAATGCCGCCTCGCTCAGCAGGTCGGCCTCGAGCGAGCTTTGAACTTCGGGCGCTACCGAGAGGGTGAGC
>CAZNTI010000036.1:0-11097 GCA_964575885.1 uncultured Terricaulis sp. | reverse complement strand
CGAAGGATTGGCGCACGATTTTCAACAATGCGGGCGTGTTCCAGCTGTTCGGCGTGGCCAATCATTTGATGGCCAAAGAAAGCGCAGAGCTGATCGGCGATGTCGATCCCGACATGCTGCGCAAAATGGGCAAGGAGCGCCAGATCATCGCCGTTTCGAACGAGAAGGCCATGAGCGCCAGGCTGCCAGACTACCTGCTGGACGCGCCCTTCCAGGGCCACTGGGATCCCAATCCCATGTTCGACTCTGATCCCGGCCCGCCGCGCCGGCGCCCCGCGCGGGGGCGCTAGCGCCGAACGCTGACGCCGCCATCAGCGATCGCGGCCAGCACTTCCGCTTCGGTCGCGAGATTGATGTCGCCAGGGATGGTGTGCTTGAGCGCCGCCGCCATCAGCGCAAACTTTAGCGTCGCCTCGCATTCCCAATCGTGGCGCAGGCCATGAATTGTGCCGGCCGCAAAGGCGTCCCCGGCCCCGATCCGGTCGACGATTTCGGTCACCGCAATGGCCGGCGCCGTCCAGGCTTCGCCGCGCGCATACATGGCGGCTGAGATATCATGGCGTCCTACGCTGTGCTCGACGCGCAGCGTGTGCGCGATGCGCTGAAGCCGCGGGAACGCGGCGAACGCCGCCTCGGCTGCAGCACGCCCTGGCTCCACTCCGGCAAACGTCGCGCCGAGCGCCAGCCCGATGTCGCGGTGGTCGCCGAACAAGACATCAGCTTCCGACATGATGGCGCGCAGGATCGCCGGGGCGTCGCTATCCCAGTTTTGCCAAAGGCGGGCGCGATAATTGCCATCGAAAGACACCGTCAGTCCCGCATCCCGCGCCGCGCGCACCGATGCGATGGCGGCGTCCGCAGCGCGCTGGCCGAGCGCTGCTGTCACCCCCGAAACATGAAACCACCCCGCCCCTGCGAGCGCTTCGTTCCAATTGCGGGCGGAGAAGTCCTGCTCTGCGAAGGTCGAGTGCGCACGATCGTAGATCACCTCCGCTGCGCGCAGACCAGCCCCAGGTGCAAGGAAGTAAAGTCCCAGGCGGCCCGATGCGAGGCGGATCAAGCGCGTGTCCACGCCGTGCCTGCGCAGTTCGCCTAGCACGGCGTGGCCGAGCGCAGTATCGGGCAGCACGCTCACCATGCGCACGTCGTGGCCAAAGCGCGCGAGCGACGCCGCGACATTGGCCTCGGCGCCTCCGTAGGCGACCGCAAGCGTCGGCGTCTGCAACAGTCGCTCGGCCCCGGGCGCAGACAGCCGCAACAGCACTTCGCCGAAGCATACGATCGCGGCGTCCACCCTCACGTCGGAATCTCCCTCGTCGGGCAGACTCGCGCGGCGCGCTCTGAATGACAATGCCGGCCGAGGAAACAAAGCGGGCGCCGGCGGAACGCCAGCGCCCTAGGGGGAGGCTTGATCCGTTCAGTAAGAATAGCGCAAGCCGACCGCAATCTGGCGCCCGTAGCTGTGGTAGAACGACGTTCGGTCATCGGGCGACAAATACTGGTCGCTGACCTCGTCAGTGAGGTTTAGGCCTTCCAGCAAGAACGTCAGACGTTCGTTGAAGCGGTACGCGCTGGCAAAGTCGACATTGAGGGTTGACGCCGTGCTTTCTGAATCGTTGCCGTTCCGGCCCGGGATGGTGGTCAGATAATCGCTCCGATACGCGCCGGAGATGCGGGCAGAGAAGCGACTGTCGTCATAATAGAAGGTGGCGTTCCAGGATTCATCAGAAAGTCCGGTCAGGCTGTCGCTGACCACTACAGCGCCGGTTGCGTTGACATAGTCTATTTCGGATTCAACGTTCGTATAATTGGCTACGATTCCGAAGTTGGAGAGCCAGCCGTCGAGGAAATAGAACGGCAGCTGCGCGCCGATCTCGAAGCCCTCGACCGGGCCGCCCGGCGTGTTGCGCGGCAGCGAGAATTGCCAGTCCACAGCTGGGCCGCACGTCGCTGGATACGCCGCCCCGCAGGCCGCGATCGCCACGCTGTCGGGCAGTCCGAGCGAATTGCCGGTGAAGGGCGCAGTCTCGCGCACCGTCTGAATGAAGCTGTCGACGTCCTTGTAGAAATACGCAAACGAAAGCAGCGCTTCGGGATGGAAATACCACTCGAACGACACGTCGTACGAGCGCGCGCGGAAAGGATCGAGTTCGGGATTGCCGGCTGTCACCGTGCGGTTGGCGCCGGACACGCTGACGCTAGCGCCGGGATTGAGCTGGCCCAGATTTGGGCGCGTCATTACGTCGGCGGCCCCGAACCTCACCAGCAGGTCAGTCATCGGCTCAAAGACCAGGTTGAGCGACGGCAGCGTGTCATCGTAGGAGCGGCTGACCGTCTGCAGCAGCGGCGAGCCCGATGCGAAAGTGTATCCAGTCGAGGTCTGGTCGGTGGTGACCTGGCGTACGCCGAGATTGCCGCGGAACGGTATCGAGCCCAGCGTCGTATCCCATTCGATCTGCACGTAGCCGCCGAAATCGTCCTCCTGGACGCTGAAATTGTTCCCGAGCGCCGGCTCGATCCCCATTGTGAACACTGAAGTGTCATAGAGATCCCAGAGCGCCGCTGCGAGGTTGACGTTGGGGGCTGCGTAGGTGGTGCCGCCCGCAGTGACCAATTGCAGGTAAGCAGCCGTCGGCGTGGCGGTCGTGAAGCCCGGTAGCACGGTCTCCTGGTTTGCGGTGGTGCCGTTGGAGCGGCGTAGCTCGACCGACTCGAACTCGAACGCTTTCCAGTTCACGCCGCCGCGCAGCGTGAAAGCCGGGGTGATGTCGAACTCGAGGTCGCCGTAGGCGGTCTCGAAGGTATTGTCGACGAATTGCGGGCGCAAACGGATCTGGCTCAGCGTCCACACTGAGGGATCTGCGACGTTGACCCCGCCATAGCTGATCTCGGGCAATCTGTTATTGCGGCGATAGTCGTAGCTGTAGCCATCTACATTGTTGCGGTCCCACAGCAGCGTCGTTTGCACGGGGTTGTCGTGGCTCGCCTCAGAACGTCCGACAAAAGCATTACCGCGGAAGCTGTCGGTGAAATCGTGCTCGAGTGCGAGCGACACCTGTTCCAGGGACGAGCTCGCCTCATCGTACCGATACTCCGAGCGGATATCGACATCGTTGAATAGGCCATAGACCAGCGTGTTGCCGCGAATCTCGTAGTCGAGCACATCGACGTCGGCGATGCCGCTGGCGCCGGTGGCGCTGAACACCGGGGCTTGCAGGAAGCTCTCGCTGCGGGTCACGTTGTGGTCGGCATATAGCGCGTCAAAGGTGAGTTCCGTGCGATCGGTGGGCCGCCATTGCAGAGTGAGCGTCGCCCCGATCCGTTCCTGCGTGTGCTCATAAAGATCGTAGCGCGGAATGCGCGGATGGAAGGCGGCGTTGACGGCGGCGAGGTCGTCGCCGGGGTTGATGTCGGCGGCGCTGCCGAACCCGCCGCTTTGCCAACGCACAGTGCTGGCGCCCTCTTCCGTCGAGTTGCGGTCACTGTATGCAACAGAGAACAACGCGCCGAGCGTGTTGTTTGCCCACGTGTCGCTGATAAGCACCGCCATGCGCGGGTTGTACGTCTCGGCGAGATCATCGTAGCTGCCCTGAAACGACCCCGCGAGCGTGAACTCGTCATAGTCGAATGGGCGCGCGGTGCGCAGGTCAACGGTCGCGCCAAGCGATCCTTCTTCAACTTCGGCGGAAGCCGTCTTGCGCACCGTAATGTTGTTGAACAGGTCGGACGCGAAAACGTTGAAATCAAAGTTGCGGCCGCGGTTTGTGCCGCCTTCTGCGTCGGTCGAACCGGTGGCCGACATCGCCTCCATGCCGTTCAGACGCACGCGCGTGAATTGCGCGCCAAGGCCGCGCACGCTGATTTGGCGGCCCTCACCATTCGCGCGGGTGATGGCGACACCCGGAATGCGCTGGATTGATTCCGACAGATTCGCGTCCGGGAAGTCGGCGATGTCTTCAGCCACGATGGCGTCGACCGCAGCGACCTCGTCGCGCTTGATCTCGATTGCGGCCGCCAGGCTCGCGCGGAAGCCGGTCACGACAATCTCTTCGTTTGAATCGGCCTCCTGGGCCATAGCCGGGGCCGCCCCCAACGCGGTAGCCAACGCGGCCAAGGAAAGACCAAACACAAGCTGCGGCTTCGCAGTGCGATGCGGGCGCGACGTCATACTTTCCTCCCCGACCCCTCAGCGACGTCCGCACGGGGTTCTGTCCGCTTTAGACACCGGTGTCATATCTGCTTATGACACCGGTTTCTCTTGAGAGACTAACAGGGATTTTGCCTGAAGCAAGTCCGAACCCAGTTTCACGCGTGGCGATCAGATGCGCCGTTGCAAAAGCGCGACGCCGGTCGCTCAGCGCGCGAGCCATCCGCCATCAACGGGGACTATCGCGCCATGGACATAGTCGGAGGCGCGCGAAGCCAGGAACACGGCCACGCCCCCTAAATCGCTCGGATCGCCCCAGCGCCCAGCGGGAATGCGTGCGAGGATATCGGCGTTGCGGTTTTCGTCGGAGCGTAACGCAGCGGTGTTGTCGGTGCTCATGTACCCAGGCGCGATGGCGTTCACGTTGACGCCTCTACCCGCCCACTCATTGGCAAGGAGGCGGGTAATGCCGGCGAGGCCGCTCTTTGACGCTGTATAGGACGCGACCCGGATGCCGCCCTGAAATGAGAGCATAGACGCAACATTTATGATTTTGCCGCGCCCGCGGGCGAGCATGGGCCCAGCTGCAGCCTGCGCCAGAAAGAACGCCGCTTTGAGGTTCACGTTCATCACAACATCCCAGTCGTCTTCGCTGAACTGGGCCGCGTCAGCGCGACGGATAATGCCCGCATTGTTGACCAGGATGTGTACCTCCCCCAGGGCGCGCTCGGCGGCGGCGACAATGTCGTGCGCTGGCGTCGCGGAAAGATCAGCCTCGACGCTGAAGCAGCGCCGGCCCAGCTGGCGCACTGAGGTCTGGGTGTCCTCGGCGGGCCTGCGGCTCACGCAGGCGATGTCTGCGCCCGCTTCAGCGAGCGCCAGAGCAATCGCCTGCCCCAGTCCGACATTGGCGCCAGTGACGAGCGCGGTTTGACCCTCAAGGCTGAAAGGCGAAGCGGACATGGCGATCACTGCAGCTGGCAAATGTCGAGCACGTTCATGTCCGTGTAGTCGAGGTTTTCGCCGCCCATCGCCCAAATGAACGCGTACGCCGCGGTGCCCGACCCCATGTGGATAGACCAGGGCGGCGACACCACCGCCTCCTCGTTGGCCACCACGATGTGGCGCGCCTTGTCCGGCTCTCCCATGAAATGGAATACGCGGTCGTTCTCGCCGAGCCCAAAGTAAAAATACACCTCGGAGCGGCGATCGTGCAGATGCGGGGGCATGGTGTTCCAGACGCTGCCGGGGTTCAGAATGGTGAGCCCCAGCAGCAATTGCGCCGACTGGCACACACCCGGCACAATGTATTGGTAAATCGTGCGCGCGTTGGAAGTTTCGAGCGCCCCGCGCTCCAGCGGCGTCGCCTCGCTGATGGAAATTTTCTTGGCGGGAAAGCGGGCATGCGCCGGTGTCGATATGAGGTAAAAGCGCGCGGGCTTGGCGGGGTTCAAGCTTTCGAACGCCACCGATTGCGCGCCCATCGGCACATATAGCCCGTCGCGAGACGCGAGTTCAAAGCGCTCGCCGTCTACGGTGACGCGACCAGCGCCATCGGCTACATTGATCAAGCCCAGTTCGCGCCGCTCCAGGAATGGCTTCCCAGCCGCTGAGGCCGGCTCGGTCTGCGCGGGCAGTTCGAGCGTCCGCGTGACCGGAGCAGCGCCGCCGATCACCAGCCGCTCGTTGTGCGAATAATTGAGCGTGACCGCATCGAGAGCAAACAATCCATCGACGAGATAGCGTTGACGCAAGGCTTCGTTGCTTGCGCCCTCCATCATGTCGGGGTGGGTCGCGTGGTAGGTGCGGTTGAACATGGAACGCTCCGATCGAGGCCAACGGTAACCGGTGTCACGAGAGGCTACAATGGCGTTATCGCCGCGGCGGCGCCGCCGAATTGCGCTCGACCAGATGCGCCGGCACCACCACATCGCCATCGACCGCGCCGAGCAGCAGTTTACGCGCCGCCGCGCGCCCCATTTCCAGGATCGGCCAGTGGACGGTGGTCAGCGGCGGCCACAGCCGCGATGAGACCGGGGTGTCGTCAAAGCCGATGATCGAGAGATCGTCGGGCACCGACAGCCCCAGCTGGCGGGCGCCCTGATAGACGCCGGCGGCCATCTCGTCATTGCTGGCGAAGATCGCCGTCGGCCGCGGCTTAAGCGCGAGTAGCGCCGCCGCCGCCGCAACCCCCGACTCGAAGGTGTAGGCGCCGTCGACGCAGAGCTCGGACGGTAGATCGAGCCCAGCCGCCTTAAGGCCCGCCACGAAACCCGCGCGGCGCTCCTCGCGCGACCGGAAACCTTTGGGCCCGGCGACAAAGCCGATGCGGGTGTGGCCGAGCGCGGCCAGATGCTTGGCCGCCTGGGCGGTCACGGCGCGGTCGTTCGACATCACCAGGTGGGCGGCATCGTCGATCTTGGCCGAGGCCACACGCACATAGCGGCAGCCACGCTCGGTGATGAGGTCAACCAGCTTATCATTCTCCGACACCGGCGGCAGCAGCACGACGCCATAAAGCTTCTGGCGATCGATGAAACCGGCCACTTCGGTGAGGAAATCCTTGGCCAGCCGATGGCATGGATGCACCACCAGCTCGAAACCGGTGCCGCGAATTCCATCGAGCACGCCTTGCTGTGCGTTGACGACAAACTGCGCATTCGGATTGTCGTAAATCAGCCCCACCAGGAACGATCGGCGCAGCGCCAGGCCGCGGGCCTGCGGATCGGGCACGTACCCAAGTTCGCTCATCACCGCATCGACACGCCGACGGGTTTCCTCTTTCACGAACGGGGCGCGATTGATCACTCGCGACACGGTTTTCTTGGACACCTTCGCCAGCCGGGCGATGTCATTGATGGTGGCGCGCTTGCCGACAGCGTCGGGCACGTCCTGCTCTTCAGCAGGTGCGGATTTTCGGGGAGAACGGGCCACGGATCACTTTCAAGGCGCGCTCGGCGCGGGCGATTCTTGAGAATACTCGCCCACTTTCACCGTGCAACCATGCGCGCCCTCTCAGGTGCCGCGCGCTCGCGCGCCGCGGTCGAGCGCCTCCGAACGCCGGGGCGTCATGTCGCTCAGGTTCCAGTCCTCGGCATTGAAGGGTCGGGCGGTGGGGGCGGGGTTTGGATAACCGCCGACCTCGGTTTCGCTGTCGATTATCACGCCGCGTCCTTCCGCGGCATTGGCGATCACACGCACGTCCTGGGCGTCGCGGTCCCAAGGCCGCGCCCCTGCATTGGCCAACACGTAGCGCTCGACCGCCTCGGACGGCATCGCCGTGAGCCCTTCGGGCCACAGCGGCGCGCGCCGCACCTGAATGATGCGCGCCGCGGAGGTGGTGTAGCGCCCGAGCATCGGCAACGGCCGACCAATGCGGTCCACGGCGATGTTGTCGCGTGCGAAATACTCTACATCGCCGTCGCCGCCGAGCATCATGAACGCGAGCGGTTCCGGCGTGGAGGCCCCGGCGCGCAGCACGTTGCCGACCGCAACCATCTGGCCCACAGCAAAGGGCTGAGCGCCCCATTCCTGCGCCATGAGATTATAGTGCAGCGCGCGCGGACCTGGATCGTAGATGAAATTGTTCACGATGACGCCGCGCACGCGCGTTTTATACAAGGGGCTTCGTTCGAAGTTGTGAGCGTAGAGATTGCCGTAGATCAGCAGTTCGCTGACGTTATCGTGGATGAGCGAGCCCTTCGAATGCTCGAACTTCGAGTGGGTGGAATCGGCCAAGCCTTCGGCGATGATGTTGTGCGAGAAGGTGATGCGGTGCGAGGTGCCGCGCCGCCAGTCCTCTGGGGTCGCGCCGGTGAAGCGTGGCCCTGACGCTGAAAGATTCTCGTCGGTGGCCCAGGTCAGCGAGCAATGATCGACGATGACGTTATAAGCCGCCTGAGTTGCGATAGCGTCCTCATCCCAACCGCTCCCACGCGGCTGTCCAGCAGATCCCGGCCGGACGCGCAGGTGTTGGACGATGACGTCGTGGGTGGAGATGTCGATCCCACCACGGATCAGCGTAACGCCAGGCGACGGCGCGGTCTGCCCCGCGATCGTGACGAACGGCTCGCGCACCACCAAGGTGCGGCGGTTGAGGTCGATCACGCCGCCAACCTCAAACACGATGATCCGCGGTCCGGCCGTCTCCAATGCGGCGCGGAGCGTGCCCGGCCCTTCGCCGTTCAGACTGGTCACCCGCACGATCTGGCCACCTCGCCCCCCCGGCGTCGAGGCCGCCCAGCCCAATGCGCCCGGGAAGGCCAATGCTTGCGGCATGGGCGAGGCGTGGTCCTGTTGCGCCCGCACCGGATGGATGCAGGCCAATACCATGGCGATCGCCACCACCAAGATTCGCATCAGGCTGTGCTCCCCGCGGACAGTGACCGACCGCTCAGCTTGAAATTGACACCGGTTTCCTATAACTGCAATACTCGGTTTGCCGTCTCCGGTTCTCGCGCGGAGCGAGCCGGCGGCGCAATAGCATTTCGAGAGCGACGGATTGCCTGAACATTTGCCAGACGCCTTGCCCGAACCGATGCGGGCGCTTGCTTCGCAATTCGTGGAGGCGCGTCTGCATGCCGCCGCCCTGGCGCGCTATCCCGGCGAGGCCCCGGCCGATCTCAAGGCCGCCTACGCCATCCAGGACGCCGCCATCGCGCTCTGGCCCGATGACGTCGCCGGCTGGAAAGTGGGCCTCATCCATCAGGATTATCGAGCCCAATACGGGGCTGACCGGCTCGCCGGGCCGATCTTCAGAAGTCAGGTATTCAGCGCCGATGGCGAGGTAGAGCTGGCGATGATAGGCGGCGGCTTCGGCGCTGTTGAGGCCGAACTTGTGCTGGTCGTCGAGCGGGCGCCCCCGGCTGGAAAGACCGACTGGACCTTGGCCGAGGCCGACGCGTACGCGCGCGCCATGCATGTCGGGGTTGAGTTCGCCGGAAGCCCCTTTCGCGGCATCAACGATTTCGGCCCTGCCGTCACCGCATCCGACTTCGGCAACAATTCCGGCCTCGTGCTCGGTGGCGAAGTGGTCAACTGGCGCGCGCTGTCGCTCGAGACGATCGCGGCCGAAACGCACATCGACGGCGTCAAAGTCGGGCGCGGCTCGGGGGCCGCCGTTCCAGGTGGGCCATTGGCCTCGTTTGCATTCATTCTCTCGCACTGCGCCCGTCGCGGCATCGCGCTGAAACCAGGCGACCTCGTCTCGACTGGGGCCATCACCGGCGTGCATGCGGTGGTTGCGGGTCAGCGCGCGCGGGTGGATTTCGGCCGCTGGGGCGAAATCCGCTGCCGTACTGTGGACGCCGCGCACCACATGGCGCGGGCGGTGTCGGCGTGATCGCCCGCCGCGCGTTGCTCGCCGGCGCCTTGGCCGGCGCAACGAGCGGCAGCGCGGCGCTCGCGAGCACCCAAGACGGCGCCCCTCTAACCGCCGTCGATGTGCACCCCGATGACTATCCCACCGTCGCGGCGGTGCGCTGGCTCGGCGAGGAATTGCAGCGCGAATCCGGCGGGCGTCTTTCGATCCGCATTTATCCCGGCGGCCAACTCGGGGCCGAGACCGAAACCGTGGCGCTGACCCGCTTCGGGGTGCTCGATTTCTGCCGTGTCACCGCCGCCGCGCTCAATAACGTGTTCCCGCTGACGCAGGCGTTGACCATGCCATACGCGTATGAAGACGAGGCTCATATGCGCCGGGTCGTCGACGGGGCCGTCGGGCGCGACATCCTTGCAAGCTTTGAGCGCCGCGGACTTGTCGGCCTGTGCTTCTACGATGGCGGCATGCGCTCAATGTACAATGTGCGCGGTCCGATCCGCACCCCCGCCGACATGCGCGGCCTGAAGGTGCGCGTGCCGCGTTCGGACATGTTCATGGAGACGCTCGCCGCCATGGGCGCCAACGCGACCCCGATCCCATTCGGCGAAGTATTCACAGGCCTGCAGACACACCTGCTCGACGGGGCCGAAAACAATTGGGCGACCTATCAATCCACACGCCAATACGAAGTGGCGCGCTATTGGTCGGAGACGCGTCATGCGCAATCGCCCGATGCGCTGCTGTTCTCGAAAGCCCGCTTCGACCGGATGGCGCGCGCCGATCAGGACCTGCTGGTCGCCAAGGCGCGCGAGTCCGTCGCGGTGATGCGCGCACTCTGGGATCAAAAACAGGCCGGCGCGCGCGAGACTGCGCTCGCTGGAGGCGTGATCGCCAACGACGTCGACCGGGCCGCGTTCGCGGCGACGGTCGAACCGCTCAAGCGGCGCTATGCCGAGGACGGCGCGCTCGCGGCGATCATGGCCCGCGTCGCGCGGGACATTTAAGGGGGGAGAGAATGCAGCCCAGCGCCGCCCTCACGCGCCTGTTCGGCGCGATCGCGTCGATCACCCAATCGCTGGCGGCGCTTAGCTTGTGCGCGCTGGTCCTGGTGCTGATCTGGCAGGTTTTCGGCCGCTATGTCCTCAACGCCTCGCCTGGCTGGACCGAGCCGGTCGCGCTTGCCCTCATGAGCATTGCCGCACTGTTCGGGGCCGCTTTGGGAGTGCGCAGCGAAACCCATTTCAGCTTCCCGACCCTGCTTGCAGCCGCATCGCCGCAGCTGCATGCAGCCCTGACTGCGCTGTCGCGCTTGATCGCGCTTGCGTTCGGGCTGGCGCTGGCCGGTTTCGGCGGCTTCCTGATGATCGATGCGTGGGCGATCCCGATGGCTGGCGCGCCGCTGCCTGAGGGCGCGGGCTATGTCGGGCTTGCTGCAGGCGGCGCGCTGATGGCGCTGTTTGCCTTCGAGCGGCTGCTGACCGGCGATCCGCCAACGGCCGAGGAGCCCTGAGATGGAGATCGCCATCCTGTTCGGGGTTTTCGCGCTGCTGCTGATCATCGGCGTGCCGGTGGCGTTCTCGATTGCGGCGGCAACCCTGGCCACCGTGCTCTATCTGGGGCTGCCCCCGGT
>CAZNTI010000035.1:0-11144 GCA_964575885.1 uncultured Terricaulis sp. | reverse complement strand
TGGCCACAGCGCGCTTGGCGTCGCCCTGCCCGACGATATAGCGGTCGAGTTCGGATACGATTTCGCGCGGAGAAAAATGGGTCATGGACGCTGACTTAGGCGCGGGCCCCGCTTGCGTGAAGATGTCAGCCGACGGCCTCTACGCGGCAATCGGCGATTCCGGCGGAAAAATTCGGGCCCATACGCCCTGGGGCCTCACCCGGCCAAGCAGCGCGCGGCGCAGGCCGTGCCAGCCGGCGCCCAGGATCAGAACAAACGCGCCGAGCGTCATCAAGGTGGCCGCTGCCAGCGCGCCGGCGCCAAGGCCCGCCGCATTCAAAAGCGCGCCAATCGCAATCCCCGCCGACAACAACGCCGACACGATCAGTGCGCGGCGGTTGATCAGCAACGAGATCGCGCCCAGCAGCACAATCACCACAAGCGTTGCGGCCGCCTGGATGGCAGCTGCATCGGATTGGCCACTTCTTGAGGCGGCAATCATTGAGGCGCCGGACCCCGCATCGCTGGTCAGCACTTGCCCTATCAAGCCGAAGGCGCCGTTCAGGATGAGCGGCGCGGCGGCAAAGTGGAGCCAGAAGCCATTGTCGGAGAAGCGCGTCGAGCGTTCCGGATCGCGCGCGTCGAACGCGACCCCGGCCAGGAAGAGGAGAACGCCAAGAACCAGATAGAGCGCGGGCAGCGTGCTGACGGCCTGCTCGAAGTTGGCGATCATAGAGGCGATGATGACAAACAAGGCAGCGCCCCCGCCGGCGAGGCCAAGCGAGAACGGCAGCCTGAAGCGCAGATAGAAAGCGAGCGGCGTCGCGAAGGCGGCGACCATCGCAAGCACTATGCCCACCCTCAGCTCCGGGGGCATGCCTTCCAAGTCGGCAGGACTGGCGCCGCTGAAACTGCGGCCAAGGAGAGCGCCGGCGTACAACGTGGCGACTGCGACAACCGCAAACGCCGTCATCGAGCATACGATCGCGATCGCGGGCAGAAAGAGCCGCCGGCGCCGCGCGAAGAGCTCTGCCAACAGCCACATCACCCCAACCGCAAGCGCCGACAATACACCTGTCGCAACGGCGCCCTCGTTGGGACCGGGCATTCCAATGACTGCCGTCGCGATCGAAACGGCCATGCCGATCGCCAGCAGAACGATACCTATCGCCAGAAAGACGTCGTGGAAGTTGCGGATGAAGCGGAGATTCTCTTCTCCAGGCAGCTCCGGACTCGCGGCGGCCACGCCTTTGCTTCGGTCAGTCAAAAACCCGTGCAGCGGCGCCACCTGCTCCGCGCTGATGACGCCGGCTGCAGCGGCGGCTTCGAGATCGGACCTATCCGCCATCGAGCGTCTCCACCGTGAGGTTACGGTTCGTGTACACACAGATATCGGCGGCGATCGCCATGGCCTCACGCGCGATCGCTTCGGCGTCGCCAACGTGGGGGTAGAGCGCGCGCGCCGCCGCCAGCGCAAAATTGCCCCCCGATCCCACCGCTATCACGTCGTGCTCCGGCTCTAGTACGTCGCCTGCACCGGTGATCAGGAAGGTCGCGCTCGCATCAGCCACGATCAGCATGGCGTCCAGCCGGCGCAGCGCGCGATCGGTGCGCCACTCCTTGGCAAGTTCGACGCACGCCCGCGCCAGCTGGCTGGGAAAGCGCTCGAGCTTCTGCTCAAGCCGCTCGAACAGCGCAAAGGCGTCGGCGGTGGCGCCGGCAAAGCCTGCGATGACTGCGCCTCCGGCCAGCGGACGCACCTTTTTAGCGTTGCCCTTGAGAATGGTCGGCCCGGCCGAGACCTGGCCGTCGCCCGCGATCACGACCTTGCCGTGCTTGCGAACGCTGACGATGGTGGTGCCGTGCCAGGCGGCGGGCTCGCTCATGACCCAGATGTGGCCGAGCCCCGGGCTCGGTTCAAGCCGCGTCGGCGGCTTCCTCCAGGGCCTGACGGCGCAGCAACTCAGAGAATTCCGGCGCCGACACCGCCGCGCCGTACAGGAAGCCCTGGATCCAATGACAGCCGCGCGCGGCCATGAATTCCATGTCCTCGCGGCGCTCCACGCCTTCAGCGACAACCTCCATGTCGAGTGTTCGCGCCAACGCAAAGATCAACTCGATGATGGTGGCGGCGCGCGCATCGCCGCGCTCCATGGCGCGCACGAATTGCTGGTCCACCTTGATGACGTCGAACGGCAGCTTGGAGAGCGCCGCGAGGCTCGAGTGGCCGCAGCCAAAGTCGTCGATCGCCAGGCGCACGCCCGCGTCGCGCAACGGCTTGATCATGCGCAGCGCCCGATCCGGATCCTGCATCGCCACGGTTTCGGTGATCTCAAGCTCCAAATGATCGGGCGGCAAGGACGAATGCTGCAGCACCCGCAGCACGTTGTCGGCGAAATTTTCGCTGCGAAATTGGAGCGCCGAGACATTGACCGCCACTTTGGCAGGATGGCCGCTGCGCGCCCAAGCCGCCGCTTTCCAGCACGCCTCGCGCATGATCGCATCCGAAAGCGGTCCGATCAGCCCACTCTCCTCCGCCACAGGAATGAAGCGGCCGGGGCTGATGATGGTGCGGTCCGGACGCACCCAGCGCGCCAGCGCCTCGCAGGCCTCGATGCGGCCGGTGGCGAGATTGATTTTGGGCTGGAAGTAGGCGCGAAACTCGTTGCGGTCGAGCGCGCCCCGCATTTCGCGCTCGAGCGTGAGCCGCGCCATCGTTTCGCGATCCAGCGAAGAGGTGAACACCTTCATCCGCGCCGGCGCCGCGTGCGCTGCATGCAGCGCCATGCGCGCGTGGCGGATCACCGCGTCGGCGTCGCGGCCATCGCGCGGGGCCAGCGCCAAGCCGCAGCATGCGCCCAGCGAAAGCTTGTGGCCGCGCCAGTCGAACGGCTGGTTGAGGGCGGCGTTCAAATGTTGAGCGAAGCGCGCGGCGTCAGCCAGCGAGGCAATGCCGGGCACGAATACCGCGAACTCCACGCCGGCCAAGCGCGCCGCCATGGCCGGCTTTTCGCTCGCGGATTGCAGGCGCACGAACCGATCCACCGTCCGTACCGCGCCAGTGAAGCGTTCGGCGACGGTGCGCACAAGATCACGCGAGGCTTCTGGGTCGAGCGTCTGCATAAGCCTGGTCAGGCGCAACAGTTCGAACACCGCAACGGCGCCGGTGGCGGCTTGCGCTTCGCTCGCGGCTTGCAGAATGAAAAAATTCACCTCGCGCTGAAAGCGCTCCTGGTTGGGCAGTCTGGTGGCTGGATCGACGAACGCGATTTCCTGAATCTGACGCATGGAGGCGTCCAGGCGCCGGTTCATCTGATTCAGCGCGTTGGCGAGCGTTTCGAACTCATCGCCGGTCCGGATCTCGAGCGGCGCCGCGAGCCCACGCTCGCCCACCCTTGTCGCGAACTGCGCCAACACGTTCAGGGGAGCGGCGGCGCGGCGCACGCTGTGGGCGGTCAGCGAGATGGCCGCAATCAACATGCACGCCAGGATCAGCAGGAACGGGGCCAGCGCCGGCACGACGTCAAAGCGGTACGCGTCGTGCTCCCAAACGCGCAGCGCCACGCCCAGGAGCTGGCCGTCGCGAATGATTGGCGCAGCGACAGCGAGCGCGCCCTTGTCGCCGACGGCCTTTGCCTGCGCCCGAGTTTGCAGCACGCGCTGGGTCAGTTCCGTCATCAGCGCGGCGTCGGCGGCGTCGCCGCCGTCCTGGGCCAGCACCCCGCCCTGGGCGTCGCGGATGGAGACACTGCGCACGCCGTCGCGCGTCGAGGCGCCGTCGATGATGCGCGCAAGCACGTCATTGCGGCCGCGAGACATCACGTCGCCCGCACGGTTGGCCAGAAATCGCGTGAGATCTTCGGTGATTTCCGCCTGTTGCCGCATGCCTTCGCGGTGCGCGCCCATCAGCACCATGCCCGCCGACAGGACCGCGGTGACGGTCATAAGCACGGCCACGAACAGCACCGCGCGCGCCGCCAGCCCCCGTGGGGGCGCAAGCTTTGCCTTGGCGAACCGCGCCAGCATATGGGCTCCAAGCAGCGCGCCCGTCGCGCGCAGGCGAGCAATGGGCCTGGATTGGTTAGCGGCCCATGAAGTCTACTGATTTATAAGGTGAATTTGCAGCTCACCAAGGTTAAAGCGGGGTTTCCCGCTTACGCTTGATGAGCACGTAGAAGGCCCCCGCGCCGCCGTGCGCGCGGTGGGCCCTGGAGTATCCGGACACCAGCCCGCGGAGATCGGGCTCGGCCAGCCAATCTGGCAAACGCTGCTTCAGCACCCCCTCGCCCCCGCGCCCGACGCCTGTGATGACGATCACCGCGGTCATGCCGCGCGCGTGCGCATCCGCCAAGAAACGTGCGAGCGCGGCGCGCGCGCCGGCTTGGGTATGGCCGTGCAGGTCCAGCGAGGCGCCAATATCGAGCTGACCGCGTCGCACCCGGCGCTCGGCCTCGCGATTGGGCGGCGGCGATACCTTCGCACGCGCTTTGACAACAGGCTTCGATGGGGTTTTGAGTGCGCCTGTCGACTCCGGCTTCGGCGCCGGCGGCTGCGGCGACGCCGCAACTGGCGCCTTGGCGCCGCGTTTGCCCTTTACGGATTCAGCTACGCGCCGCCAGAGCGTGACCTCCTCGCTCGACAGCTCACGCTTGCCTCTGCTCACGCGGCAGTGACGCGCGCCAGCACCCAGTTCGGATCGCCCGAGCGCGTGTCGCGCTCAAACGTCCAGCGCTCGCGAGCGTCGCGAACGCCATGGGCGCCTTCAGCCAGCTCCGCCTCGAAGCGCACTGAAACGTGGGCAATGGCGCCATCCAAGTCGGCGCCAACGATCTCGGAACTGCGCAGCCGCACCAATTCCGGGCCCGACTCGCCCGCCTGCTCGCGCTTTTCAATAGCGGCGACATAGGCGTCGAAAACGCGCGGGGCCAACAGCCCGCGCAATGTCTCGCGCTCGCCTTTGGCATACGCGTTCACGATGAGCTCGTAGGCTGCGCGCGCGCCGGACGCGAAGTGATCGACATCGAAGCTGGGGTCGGCGCGCATGATCGCGCGCAGGCCCTCGCCGGCGGGGCCGGCGGCGCCGGGAACAGCTGTCTGCGGGGCGCTCGCGCGCTCACGCGGCAGTTCACCCTGGGCAGGCTGCGGCTGCACCGGACGTTCGGCCCCGGTGCGTCTGCCCAGCGTCACGTAAAGGCGAAACAGGACGAACCCGGCCACAAACGCCAAAACTGCAATCTCGATAAGGCCTTGGTCCAAAACGCTGCTCCTCGAGCGGCTGCCGCGCCTTGAGAGATAGGCATGCCGATTGGGTTGTTCCAGCGTGGTGGCGTTGCCGCGCTGATCGCCTCATGTTAACCGCGACTTCCCGCCTTTATCCAGCACGAGTTGACGCATGACCATGCCGGCCGCCCACGAGGGCGTTCAACCCCCCGCTGACTCGCCTCATATGCGCGTTCTGTCGCAGTACGTGAAGGAACTGTCATTCCGCAACAGTTCCTCCGCCGGCCAAGCGTTCGACATTCAACCCACGATCGACATGGGCGTGGAGGTGAAGTCACGCCGGGTTGGGGAACGCGGCGAGGCGGTCGAGGTCGATCTTTGCATCAACGTGCAGGCCAAGCGCGGCGAGCAGGCGATGTTCCTGGTCGACCTGATCTATTCAGGCCTGTTTCAGTTCATGAACGTTCGCGCCGACGAGGTCGAGCCGCTGATCTGGATCGAATGCCCGCGGCTGCTGTTTCCCTTCAGCCGTCAGATACTTGCCGACATTACGCGCGAAGGCGGGTATCCGCCGCTGCTGATCAATCCGATCGACTTCACGCCGCTTTATTGGGCGGAGCTGCGCGAGCGGCAGGCGCGCGACGGCGGCGACGGCGATCACCCGGGCGTCTAGCTAGCTTCCGGTCTTCAACCATATCGGTTCGGGGCCCAGGGTCCGGACGAAAGCGGCGTGTGCGGCTTCCTCCTGCGGCGTAAGCCGCGCCGGCAGCGGCGTCGGTCGCGGCGCGCGGCGCAGGAATTCGATGGGACGCAGTACAGCGGCCTGCTCCGCGCTCACATCGACAGCCTCGAACGCGAGGCGCTGTTCGCGCCCGCCTTTCAGGTGCAGGTAAACCTCCGCGAGGATGCGCGAGTCGATCAGCGCTCCGTGGCCGCCGGGACCCTTGCGCGCGGCGAGATCGAAGCCGTATCGGTCGAGCTGGAAGCGCTTAGCCAGCGCATCGAGCGAACATGACGCTCCGGGAAAGCGCTTGCGCGCAAGCGCCAGCGTATCGACGAAGCGCTCCGCGCCCAGGATCGGACGGCCGCACCGCTTCAGTTCGGCATTCAAAAAGCCCTGATCGAATCCGGCATTATGCGCCACCAGCGGTGCGTCTTCGATAAACTCCAGCAGGCCCGGGACCACGTCGGCGAATTTGGGCTTGTCGCGCAGGAATTCCGCGCGCAGCCCGTGCACCCGCACAACCTCCTCCGGTACGTCGCGTTCCGGATTGAGATAAACATGGAATTCGCGGCCCGTGCGCTCAAGATTGATCACCTCGACGCAGCCGATTTCGACAATGCGGTCGCGCAGGCGCGGCTCTTCGTGCTCGGCGAAGACGCCCGTGGTTTCGGTATCGAACAAAATCTCGCGCATTGCCGATGCCGCTAGCTGTGTTCGGCGAGAGCGTCCAGTACGGCGCGGACCTGGGCGCGCGTGGCGTCGAAGCTGCCGCTGGTGTCGATGACGAAATCGGCGCGCGCGCGCTTCTCCGCATCGGGCGTTTGCCGCGCCAGGATGGCCTCGAACTTGGCCTCTGACATGCCAGGCCTCGCGAGAACCCGTGCGCGCTGGATGTCATAAGGCGCCGACACCACGACCACCTTATCGACGTGTCCGACGCCGCCGGATTCGAACAAGAGCGGCACATCCAGCACTATGACCGGCACGCCGGCGAGGCGGTTGCGCGCCAGGAAGTCCGCCTGCGCTTTGCGCACCAGCGGATGCACGATGGCTTCGAGCCGCGTGATGGCCGCCTCATCGCCGATCACCCTCGCTGAAAGCGCTGCGCGGTCGACGCCGCCATCGCGCACCACCCCCGGAAACGCTGCCTCCACCGCGGGCACGGCCGCGCCGCCGGGTGCGTAAAGCTCATGCACCGCAGTGTCGGAATTGAAGGCCGGCGCGCCAGCCTCGGCGAACATGGCCGCGACCGTCGACTTGCCCATGCCGATCGACCCGGTGAGACCAAGCACGATCATGCGAGCGCCGCCTCAAGCCTGGCGCGGGCTTTTGCGGTGTCCGGCCTGATTCCGAACCAAAGCTCGAAGGCGCGCGCACCCTGGTGAATGAGCATGCCGAGACCGTCGACTGCGACCAGCCCGTGCGCGCGCGCCGCTTGCAGCAGCGGCGTCGCCAGCGGGCGATAGACGATGTCGGCGATGATCGCCGCGCGCCGGCACTCCGTGATCGGCCACGCCGAGCCAACGCAGCCTGCCATGCCCAGCGTGGTCGCGTTGACGATCAAATCGGCGTCCGCGAAGAGCGCCGGCAGCGCTTCCCAAGTCGCCGCACCCGCGTTCGGGATTTGCGCCGCCAAGGCTGCGGCCCGGGCGGAAGTGCGGTTGACGATCACCAACCGCCGCGGGCCGGCCAGCGCCTCGGCAATGCCGCGCGCCGCGCCGCCGGCCCCGATTACGAGCACCGACTCGACACTCTCGCGCCAATGCGGGATGGCCTCGTCAAGCGAATCAAGGAAGCCAAGGCCGTCGGTGTTGAACGCCGACACCGAACCGTCCGCTTCCCACCGCAGTACGTTGGCCGCAGCGGCTTCGCTGCGGTGCGCCGCATGCGCTGCCGCTTCCTTGTGTGGCACGGTGACATTGACGCCTGCGTAGCCCCGCAGACCGCGGATGGCGGCGACGGGATCTTCACTACGCAGCAGCAGCGCCTCATACGTGGCGTCAAGCCGGTGATCGCTGATCCAGCCGGTATGCATCAAGGGCGAGAGCGAGTGGCTGACGGGATCGCCAATCACAGCGTAGCGGCGCGTCATTGCGGCACGATCCCCCGCTCGCGCAGGAACCCCAGCAAAGGCAGGAGCTGCAGGCCCAGAACGGAAAAATAATCGCCTTCGACTCGCTCGAACAAGTGCGCGCCGCGACCCTCGATCTGATAGGCGCCGACGCAAGCCAGGGCGCTTTCCCCGGCCTCTGCGAGGTAAGCCTCAAGGAAGGCGTCGCTAAAGGGGCGCATGGTCAGCCGCGGCGTATCGAGATGGCGCCAAAGCACCGCCGCGCCCTGCGTCACCACGGCTGCGGTCAGCAACACGTGCGAACGTCCGCGCAGTCGGCACAAGTGCGCACGCGCGTCGTCAATGCTGGCCGGCTTGTCAAACGCCTCATCGCCCAGCGCCAGCATCTGATCGGCGCCGATCACCAGGCCATCGCGGCGCGCCGACACCGAGAGCGCTTTGCGCTCAGCCAGCGCCATCGCCTGCGCAGCGGGGGCAATACCTTCGGCGCGGAGGGCCGCCTTTGCCGCCTCTTCGTCGAGTTCGGGCCTCACCGCCTCGAACACGAGACCGGCGTTCTCCAGCAAGCGCCGCCGCGCGGCGCTGCCTGAGGCCAGGATGACGCTCACCGTTCGCGATGCTCCGCCAGAAGATTGAGCACGCCCGCCGCGGTTTCTTCGATTGAACGCCGCGACACGTCGATGGTCGGCCAGCCTTCGCGTTCAAACAGCTTCTGCGCGTCCATGACCTCGCGCCGCACCGCATCCTCGTCGGTGTAGCTGCCAGCGCGCGTCTCCTTCATCGCCATCAGCCGATTGCGCCTGATATGGATCAAGCGGTCGGCGGAAATCAGCAAACCCACCACCAGGGGCCGCTGTGGGGCGAACAATTCATGCGGCAGCGGGACACCGGGAACGAAGGGCACATTCGCGGCCTTCACGCCGCGATGCGCAAGATAGACGCTGGTGGGGGTCTTGGAGGTGCGGCTGACGCCGACCAGGATTACATCCGCATCCGAAAGCTCAACCGATTGCTGACCGTCGTCGTGATCCATTGCGAAATCGAGCGCATCGATGCGCCTGAAATACTCAGCGTTGAGCTTCCGCGATGCGCCAACCTTGTGGTTGAGTTCCTGGCCCAGGTACCTAGAGGCGACATCCAGAACCGGATCGAGCACGGCCACACACGGCATGCCCATCTCCTGGCAGCGCTCTTCCAGTACGGCCCGGTGCTCAAGGTTGGAGAGCGTGAACATCACCACGCCGGGCGCCGCCTCGATCTCGCGCATCACCCGCTCGAGCTGGCGGATCGAACGGACCATGAAATACGAGTGCTCGATGGGCAGAATGTTGTCGAACTGCGCGCAGGTGGCCCGCATCACCCCGGCCAGCGTCTCGCCGGTGGAATCGGACACCAAGTGAACGTTGAAGTAGGTCGCCAGGCGCTCATGCATCGCAGCACATCATATCGTCCGCCGCCGGAATGTGGACAAGCGGTGGGTAAGACCTGGGCAACTGCGCGTCGACGAGGTTGGCGCCCCCGCAAGGGGGGCTATGACCTCCCCTCATGCGCGATTCCTCCCGCGCTTGCTCACAGCGCGACAATTCGGCGCCGCAGGAATCGGAGCGCCCAGGCGACAGAGCCAAAGCATTCATGGTTAACGAGAAATGGATTTGAGGCGGCGGGAATAGCGTGGTGGAAAAGATGTGAGCATCTGCGTTGCCCCGTTTTCCGTATCGCCACAACAACGAGTCCTCCCTAATCCCATTTCTAGATTCTTGCTTAGAAGGAAAGCCATGCCCGATACTGGAAGCATGCCGGCCCTGCTACGGGTCCTTGCCGGAGAGAGGCTCGATCCGCCGCCGGTTTGGATCATGCGTCAAGCGGGACGCTATCTACCGGAATACAGGGAGTTGCGCGCCGGGACGAAAAGCTTCCTGGATTTCTGCTATGCCCCTGCGCTTGCGACCGAAGCGGTCATGCAGCCGTTGCGCCGGTTCCCGCTCGACGCGGCCATCCTGTTCTCGGACATCCTCGTCGTTCCGGACGCGCTCGGCCGGAAAGTGTGGTTTGTCGAGGGTGAGGGGCCGCGGCTGGAGCCGCTGATAGGCGAGGCCAGTTGGCGGCTGGACGATCCGGAGCGCGCCCTGCAGCGGCTGGCGCCAGTTTACGAGGCCGTGGAACGGATCAAGGGCCAACTCGATCCCGGAATTGCTCTGATCGGGTTTTGTGGCGGCCCTTGGACGGTCGCGACCTACATGCTGCAGGGCGAAGGCGGCGAAAAGGACCGCGCCCGGCGCGCCGCTTATGAGCGGCCCGAGGAGGTCGACGCGTTGCTCGCGTCACTGGCGGAGATGAGCGCAAGGCATCTGGCCGAGCAGGTCAAGGCTGGGGCCGATTGTGTACAGATATTCGAAAGCTGGGCCGAAGGCCTGCCCTACCCATGGTTCGAGCGTCTGATCATCCGCCCGACCGCGACGCTGGTGCGGCGCTTGCGCGAACTCGGCGTAAAGGCGCCGGTGATTGGATTTCCGCGCGGTGCGGGTCTTGCCCTTGCCGCGTACGCGCAGCACACCGGCGTCGACGCCATCGGGCTCGACACCAGCGTGCCTTCGTCAGCGCCGCTGCCGCGGACGATGCCATGTCAAGGCAATCTTGATCCGCAGCTTTTGGTGGCGGGCGGTGCGGCACTGGAGCGCGGTGCGGCGGAAGTGCTGGAGCGCTTCAGGGGGGTTCCCCATATCTTCAATCTCGGCCATGGAATTACGCCGGAGGCCGCCCCAGAGAATGTCGCGCGTTTGGTTGAACTGGTGAAGGGGCGCTGATGAGCGCGCTGCCGAAGCCGGTTCCCGAGACACCGGCAGATGGACCCAGCCTACGCGTGATGACATCTCGTCGCGTGGCGATCGTGCTATTCAATCTGGGCGGACCGGATGGGCCGGCGGCTGTGCGGCCGTTCCTGTTCAACCTCTTCAACGACGGTGCAATCATAGCTGCGCCGCAGCCCATTCGCTTCTTGTTGGCGCAGCTGATCTCACGCACGCGCGAACGAACCGCGCGCGCCAATTATGCGCACATGGGCGGAGGTTCGCCGCTGCTGCCGGAAACCGAGAAGCAAGCGCAGGCGCTAGAAGCCGCGATCGGCAAGCGCGTCGGCAACGTGTCGTTCAA
>CAZNTI010000034.1:0-11497 GCA_964575885.1 uncultured Terricaulis sp. | reverse complement strand
CCGATCCAGCCGGGAAGTCGAGAAGATTTCTTCCTCAACCAGTCGTGGGGGTTTGAGCCTTCCAGATCCACGTGCCCTGCCGTTCCTGGGAGCGGCCGAGCGATCACGTGCCGGTGGTCGCCGGCCTCAAGCTTTAAGGGCTTGGTCGCGCCCCGCGTTGCACCGCCCTTGGCGCGCCCTACACTCTGACTAGCTCAATGACTGGGGGAGACAAAACCATGCTGACCACCCGACGCGTCATGCTCGGCGCCGGCGCCGCGGCGATCGCGCTCACCGCCGGCTGCGCCACCAATGCCGGCGCGCCCGCACCAACGCCTGCGGACGAAGGCGCACGTCTCGCCACGATACTCGACCGCGCGGTGCTTGAGGTGCTGCGCCGCTCGCCTGAGCGCTGCACTTCGCTGGGCATCTCGGAAGAGCGCGCGGGCGGCCGTTACATCGATCGCCTCTCCGACGTTTCCAAACAGGCCGAACGCGATGCGCGCACGCAATCCGAAGCGATTGTCGCCGAATTGCGCCAGGTCGAACGCGCACGCCTCGACACTCGCGACGCGGTGACGCTCGATGTGGTCCTCACCGCGCTTCAGAATAACATCGACAGCAGCCGCTTCGAAGTCGGAGGCGGCGCTACCGGCCCATACGTGGTGACACAGCTCACCGGCGCTTATCGCAATTTCCCCGACTTCATGGATGCGCAGCACCCCTTGCGCACCCGCGACCATGCCGACGCCTACCTCACCCGCCTGAACGCCTATGCCGGCGTGCTCGACGAGCAGTCCGACATCATTGCCGAGGACGCCGCCGCGGGCGTGATCGCCCCCGACTTCGCCATCGACAAGGCGTTGCTGCAATTGCGCCAGTTCGCCGGCGCAGCGCCATCAGAGACAGTGCTGGTGCAGTCACTGGTGCGCCGACTGCCGCAGAATTCCGAGATTCCAGAGGCGGAGCGTAGCGCGTACGTGTCGCGGGCCGAGAGCCTGGTGCGCGACGTGGTGTTTCCAGCGTACCGGCGCCAGGTGGAAGCGCTTGAGCGGGTCAGGCCGCGGGCGGTGCATGACGCTGGCGTTTGGCGGTTGCCGCAAGGCGCGGAGATGTACGCCGCGGCGCTCAGGAGCCGCACCACCACCAGCATGAGCCCTGACGAAATCCACGACGTCGGGGTCACGCTCATCGAACAGTTCAACGCCTTGATGGATCAGATCCTGGTTTCTCAAGGGCTCACGCGCGGCAGCGTCGCCGCCCGCATCCAGGAATTGTCCCGGCGGCCGGAGCAGCTTTACCCCAACACTGACGAAGGCCGCGCGCAGATCCTCGCAGACCTCAACCAGCAAACGCGCGAGATCGAGGCGCTTATGCCGCGCGCCTTCAATACTCTGGCGCAGGCGCAGCTCGAAATCCGCAGGGTGCCGCCCTACACGGAAGCGGGTGCGCCGGGCGGCTACTACCAGCGCGCCGCGCTCGATGGATCGCGCCCTGGCGCCTATTACATCAATTTACGCGATACCGCCGAGTGGCCGCGGTTCACGCTGCCCACGCTCAATTATCATGAGGGCGTGCCCGGCCATCACTGGCAGATTTCAATCCAGCAGGAATCCGGCGCCATCCCGTTCATCCGCTCCGCCATTCTGGGCTTCTCCGCCTTCAGCGAAGGCTGGGCGCTCTATGCCGAGCAATTGGCGGACGAACTCGGAATCTACGCCAACAATCCGCTCGGGCGGCTGGGCTATCTGCAATCCGCCACCTTCCGCGCCTCGCGACTGGTGGTGGACACCGGCATGCACCACAAACGCTGGAGCCGCGAACAGGCGATCCGCTCGATGATGGAAGCCACCGGCGATCAGGAAAGCTCGGTCACCACCGAAATCGAGCGTTACAGCGTGTGGCCGGGGCAAGCGTGCAGCTACATGGTCGGGCGTCAGGAAATTAACCGCCTGCGACGCCAAGCCGAGACAGCGCTCGGCGCGCGCTTCGACCTGAAGGGTTTCCACGACACCATGCTCGCCAATGGCGCGGTCCCACTGTCGGTGTTGGAACAGATCATGCAGGGCTGGGCGTCAGCGCAAGCGACGTAAGGCCACGGCAGGAATCCAGCGATTGGCACCGGTGTCAGTCGCGTTTCGCCGCCCGGGCGTTCGCCTGGCGCGTAGAAGGTGTTTGACATCGGCGCCCGCTCTCACACTTTGGCGCCAACACGCTGAGCGCCACCGCCCCGGCGCCTGGAGGGATTCGTGACCGTCGAAATCGCTGGCCTTCACCCGGCTCCCACCCGCCACCAGAAACTGATCGACTGGGTTAGCGAAATTGCGGCCCTGACCAAACCGGACCGGGTCTATTGGTGCGACGGCTCGGACGCCGAGTGGGAACGACTGACCGGCGAACTGGTTGCGGCGGGCACGTTGAAGCGGCTGAACCCGGAAGCCCGACCCAATTCCTTCTATGCGGCGTCCGATCCCAAGGATGTCGCGCGTGTCGAGAGCCGCACCTTCATCTGCGCGGATAAGGAAGAGGACGCCGGCCCGACCAACAATTGGGTGGCGCCCGGTGAAATGCGCACCCGGCTCGCCGGCCTCTTCGATGGCGCGATGCGTGGACGCACGATGTATGTGGTGCCCTTCTGCATGGGGCCGCTCGGTTCGAAGATTTCCCAGCTAGGGGTCGAGATCACCGATTCCGGTTATGTCGCCGCTTCGATGCGGATCATGACCCGCATGGGCAAAGCCGCACTCGACGAAATGGGCGAGGACGGCTTTTTCGTTCCGGCCGTACACACGGTCGGCGCGCCGCTGGCGGCAGGTCAGCAGGACGTGCCGTGGCCGTGCAATGACGAAAAGTGGATCGTTCACTTCCCCGAAACGCGCGAGATTTGGAGTTACGGCTCCGGCTATGGCGGCAACGCGCTGTTGGGCAAGAAGTGCTACGCGCTGCGCATCGCATCGGTGATGGCGCGCGACGAAGGCTGGCTCGCCGAACACATGCTGATTCTGAAACTCACCTCGCCCAAAGACGAAGTGAAGTACATCGCAGCCGCTTTCCCGAGCGCATGCGGCAAGACCAATCTGGCGATGTTGCAGCCGACGATCCCTGGCTGGAAAGCCGAAACCATCGGCGACGACATCGCTTGGATGCGCTTTGGCGATGACGGCCGCCTCTACGCCATCAACCCAGAGGCCGGCTTCTTCGGCGTGGCGCCCGGCACCGGCGTCAAGACCAACAAGAGTGCGGTAGATACGCTCTACGCCAACACCGTCTTCACCAATGTCGCGCTGACCGATGACGGCGACATCTGGTGGGAAGGCTTGACCGAAACGCCGCCCGCCGGCCTCACCGATTGGAAAGGCCGCGCCTGGTCGCCGGACATGGGCGAGCCGGCGGCGCATCCGAATGCACGCTTTGCGGTGCCGGCCGGGCAATGCCCGGTCGCGGCCCCGGAATGGGAAGACCCCAACGGCGTGCCGATCGACGCCATACTGTTCGGCGGCCGCCGCGCCTCAGCGGTGCCGCTGGTGACCGAAGCGTTCGATTGGGCGCACGGCGTTTTTCTCGCCTCGAACGTCGCCTCCGAAGGCACCGCGGCTGCGGAAAACAAGGTGGGCGAGTTGCGCCGCGATCCATTCGCGATGCTTCCCTTCTGCGGCTATCACATGGGTGACTACTTTGCGCACTGGCTGAAAATCGGCGAGCGCGAAGGCGCGCAGTTGCCGCGCATCTATTTCGTCAACTGGTTCCGCAAAGATCAGAATGGCAAATACCTCTGGCCGGGCTTCGGCGACAATGCGCGCGTGCTCAAATGGATTTGTGAGCGCCTCGACGGCGGCGCCGACGCGCAGGAAACGCCTATCGGCTTTGTGCCAACGAGAAGCGCGCTAGACCTCAACGGGCTCGACCTCTCCGACGCCGCCATCGACACCCTGACCAGCATCGACCTCGACGTGTGGGATCAGGAAGCGACGTTGGTGATCCCGCACTACGAGAAGTTCGGCGCCAAGCTGCCCAAGCGCCTGTGGGACGAACACAAAGCGCTGTTGGCGAGGCTCAAGGAAGCGCGCTCCGGCAAGCTGAAGCTCGCCGCGGCGCGCGGACCCAACGCGCCGCGCGTGACCGCCAAGGGCGACGCCGCTGCCGCGAGCTGAAGCCGGTCGCTGAAAAAAGGAAGGCCCGGATCGCTCCGGGCCTTCCGCATGTGTGCAGGTCCAGCGTGCTAGTAGCGCGCCGTGAACACCACGCTCCAAGTCTGCGGCGCGCCGTAATAGACGGTGCGGATGTTGCCGACCGAAGAGAATTCCTGGCCGTCGGTGCGATACACCTCGTCGCTCAGGTTTCGGCCCTGCACCGCCACGCTCAGAATGTCGTTCGGGCGATAAGTGAGGCTCGCGTCATAGAGCCAGTAATCGTCCTGGAACAAGCCCGGCACTTCGACGGTGGTGCCGACCGCGCCGTTGACGAACGTGTTGTCGATGGCCAGCGCCATGCGCCCGCGGAAGCGCGCCGACGCCGCCAGCTGCAACGTTCCGGCGCTCGCGAGATCAAACTCGTAGACGCCGCCGAAGCGTGCGGTCCAGTCCGGCGAGAACGCAGGCTCCTGGAAGGTGCGGCTGCCGCCCGGGAAGCGGGCGTCGTCGAATTCGCCGTAAGCGGCGTCGAGATAGCCGATTTGAGCGTCAAGGCGCAGCGCGTCGATGGGCGAGAACACCACTTCCGCTTCGGCGCCCGATATCTCCAGCTGACCGGCGTTGATGACGGTCAGTTCCGGGCTCGGCAGACCCGTGCCTGGGTCGACAACGGTGCCGGAAACGCGCGCCTGGAAGTCCTGGTAGTCGTTGTAGAAAGCCGTGAGGTTGGCCACGAGACGGCCGTCGAGCCAGTCGGTCTTGGCGCCGACCTCGTAGGAAAGCACGGTCTCGGGGTCGTACGGCGCCTGCTCGCCAGGATTGTTGGCGCGGCCGTTGAAGCCGCCGGCTTTGAAGCCCTGAGCGACGCGGCCGTAGATCAGCACGTTGTCGGCAATCTGATAGTCCAGCGACGCCATTCCGGAGGTGTCTTCCCAGCTATCCTCGATCGAGAAGCCGAACGTCGTGTTGAACAGCGCGTTGCTGTAGAAAGTCGACGTCGTGCGGTCGTACTCTTTCTCGTCCTGCGTATAGCGCGCGCCAATCCCAAGGCTCAGCCGCTCCGTGAGATCGTAAGAGATGTTTGCGTACGCGGCCGTGCTGGTGGTCTGCAGGTCGTCGTCGATGGTGCGCGTAAAGCTGGTGAGCCCGAGGAAACCCGACACCAGGTCGTCGGCGTAGGCCTCCTGGTGCGATGCGACATCCTCGTTCAGGTAATAGAGGCCACTCACCAGGGTGAAGCGGTCCGACTCGTAGATGGCCTGCAATTCCTGACTGACCTGATCCTGATCGACGTCGACGAGCACATCGCCGAACTCGACTGCGGTGGCGTCGATGTCGATGTAGTCGGTGTAGTTCAAATCGCGCCAGCCGGTGATCGAGCGGATGGTCCAATTCTCGTTCAATTCCCAACTCGCGCGCAGTGAGTAGCCGCCATGGTCGAGCACCGAAGAATTCGGCAGGCCAGGCGTTGCTTGCGCCGTGAAATCGAAGGGCGGCGGTTCAGCGGCAGTCGGGAATGTCGAGCCGGGGATGTCGAATGCGGTGGTGCCGTTGAAGCGGATGAGCGAGGTCGTCGCCTGCCCCATGGTCAGCGCGTTGTCCTCCTCGGCGTAGTCGGCCGAGAAATCGAGCGCCAAGTTTGGGGTCACATCCCACGCCGCCTGGAAGCGTCCGCCCCAGACATTGCGGTCATTGTAGTCCTCGCCGGTGACCGGGTTGGTCACGTAGCCGTCGCGCACCGCGCCGAACAGCGCCCCTCCGACTGCAAAAGTGGGGGAGAGCGGGCCGCTCGCAGAGAGGCGGCCCTCGAGCTGGCCGTAGTCGCCGACCGTGATCTGGAACAGGCCGTGCGGATCCTGCCCTGGCCTGCGGGTGATGACCGAGTACGCGCCGCCGATCGTGTTCTTGCCGTAAAGCGTGCCCTGCGGACCCCGCAAGACCTCCACGCGCTGAATGTCGAGCAGCTCCATCTGCGTGCCGCGAATCCGCGAATAATAGACGCCGTCGACATAGAAGCCGACCGCTGGATCGAAGGTTTGCAGCGCATCGGGCTGGCCGATGCCGCGAATGTAGATGTTCGTGGCGTTGGAGGAGCCGCGGCCCTGAACCACGTTCAAGTTGGGCACCGCGCCTTGGAGGCCCGTGGCCTCAGTGGCGCCCAGGCGATCCAGTTGCTCCTGCGAAAACGCTGACACCGACGCCGGCACTTCCTGCAACGATTCTTCGGTGCGCCGCGCCGTAACGATGATTTCGCCTTCTTCCTCCGCACCAGTTTCCTGGGCGGCGGCGACGTTGCCGAGCGCGATGCTGCTGACCCCGGCGCAAAACAGCGCAAGCCACTGCGAACGTGACATCTGTCTTCCTCCCCGCAAAAACGCCACTATTAATCAAGCGGTCGATTAATTAGTGAAAGTGGTGTCTTTTCGGATCGGGCTTGTCAATACGATCCATGACCGGCGACGCGGAGTCGGCGAGGGAGTGGCGTAAATGCGTCAAGTCACTGCGAGCGAACGAGCGCCCGCCCAACGGCGGCCCGCCAAGCCGGGCCGGCCAAAAGCCGGGCTCGCGCTCGCCGATCTGCGCGAGCGTATCCTCGACGCCGCCGAAGCGCGGTTCGCCAAGCAGGGCTACGAGGCGGTCTCAACCCGCGCCGTGGCGCGCGAGGTCGGCGCTACGGCCGCAATGATCCATTATTATTTCAACACCAAGCGGGAACTGTTCGACGCCGTGTTCGCGCGCCGCGCGAATGTATTGAATCAGGAGCGGCTCGACGCCATTGCCGCCTATGAAGCCGCCGGCGGTGACGCGGTGTCGGTCGAGGGGGCCATCGCGGCTTTTATCAATCCCGTCATGGCGCGGCTCGCCAGCGGTGACGCCGGCTGGCGTCACTACCTCGAACTCGTGGCCCAGGTCGGCAACAAGCACGAATGGGGCGGTGAGGTGATGACCCGCTCGTTCGATCCCGTGATCGAGCGCCTGCTCACCGTGATCCGCCGCGCGCTGCCGGCGGCCCGCGATCGCGATCTCTATTGGGCCTATCATTTTCTGTCGGGCTCGCTCCTGCTCACGCTGTCGGAAACCGACCGCATTGACCGGCTCTCCAAGGGCGTTTGCCGCTCCACCGACATAGAGGCTGCCGCCCCGCGGCTGATCCAGTTCACCGCCGCCGGCTTCGAGCGGCTGTGCGAGCAGGCTTGAACCTGGCGCCGCCGGACCCCGCCTTGATCGAGGCGGGAACCCAGCTCATGCTCGGCCTCATGGCGAAGCTGTTCAGCGGGCTCTTCGGATTCCTACTCTGCCTATTGATCGGCATACTCGTGGACGAGGTCGCCCTGGGCATCCTGGCGGGCATGTTTTTAGGCGCTTTCCTCGGCAGCAGGAAATCCGGTGCTCCCGAAAATCCGCCCCCTGGGGCGTGACCGGCGTAACAGCGGCAGGGTGAACCCGCGCTTACCTTCTTCTCATCGGGTCGCGGTGATCCGAAGGGAGAAAGCAAATGACCAAGTTCTACGCACTCGTGGCCGCCTGCGCCGTGTTCGTTCCGTTCGCAATGAGCGTCATGAACCAAGCCGCGCAGATCGTGGCCTAAGCAGATATGGTCAAACAGCAGGAATGAAGGCCCGGAGCGATCCGGGCCTTTGTCAATTCGGGGCGAAGCTCAGCTCTGCAGGCGATAGCCGCCGGTTTCGGTGACCAATAGCTTTGGGCTTTGCGCGTCAGGCTCGATCTTTTGGCGCAGGCGGTAAATGTGGGTCTCCAACGTGTGCGTGGTGACGTTGGCGTTGTATCCCCAAACCTCGCGCAGCAATTCATCGCGCCCGACCGGCTTTTCTCCCGAGCGATACAGATAGCGCAGGATCGCCGCCTCCTTATCCGTGAGACGAATCTTCTTGTCGGCGGGATCGACCAACACCCGCATCGCAGGCCTGAACTCGTACGGGCCGATGCGATAGACCGCATCCTCGCTGGCTTCATGGCTACGCAAATGCGCGCGAATGCGCGCCAGCAGCACCGAAAATTTGAAGGGCTTCAGGACGTAGTCGTTGGCGCCGGCGTCCAGGCCCTGAACCTGATCCTGCTCTTCGCGCGCGGCGCCGGTCAGCAGGATGATCGGCGCTCGAACGCCCTGTTCACGCAACAGCCTGCACGCCTCCACGCCGTCCATATCCGGCAGCGAGACGTCGAGCACGATGGCGGCGGGCCTGTGGTCGGCGGCGGCCGCAAACCCCTCTGCGGCGCTGCCAGCGCCAACGCCGACAAACCCCTCCTCCAAATCGAACTGCTCGATCAGCGCCTGCAGCAGCTCGGCGTCGTCATCGATGATCAGGATCGTGGTGTCGCGCGCCATTCGTTCGCCTTCAGCCCGACCTTAACCCTAGAACAATGACCATGTCCTTTCACGGCTTGGCAACTAGCTTCGCGGACCGAACACTGCTGAGCCAACGCGCACCTGGGTGGCGCCAAACCGGATCGCCGTTTCGAAGTCGTCACTCATGCCCATGCTCAACTCCGCCAGACCGTTGCGCTCGGCGATCTTGGCCAGCAGCGCGAAGTGCGGGGCGGCCGGCTCTTCCAGGGGCGGGATACACATGAGGCCACGCAGCGGCAGACCGAATTCCTCGCGCACGAGACGCACAAACGCGTCGGCCTGGTCGGGCGCGACGCCCGATTTTTGGGGCTCCTCGCCGGTGTTGACCTGAACCAGCAGCGCCGGACAGCGCCCCGCCTTGTCAGCGGCTTGCGCCAACGCCGCCGCCAGTTTTGGGCGATCGACGCTGTCGATGGCGTCGAAAAGCGCCACCGCATCGTCAACCTTGTTGGTCTGCAGGGGGCCCACCAGCCTCAAGCTCAGATCAGGGTAGAGCCCCCGCCGCTCCCGCCATCGCGTTTGCGCCTCCTGCACCCGATTCTCGCCGAACAGCCGCTGACCCGCTGCCAGGATGGCCTCGACGCGCGCCTCCGGCTGCTGTTTTGATACCGCCACCAGCTGCACCGCGCCGGGCGGGCGGCCCGCGGCCTGTGCGGCGGCGTCGATGCGCGCCAGAATGCGGCTGCGTGCGGCGGCGACGGGTTCTAGAGCTGTGGGAGCGTTCATCTGAGGTCGATCCATCGCTTAGCGGGGCTCGCCCAGCGGCTCAACCGCGGGGTCGGCGGGCCGCCCATTCCGGCGTTGTTTTTCTTCACAGACCCCGAGCGCACGCCAGATCCGGCGGCGGCGGCGGCCCGGCTGCCGCCAGGAACAGCTGTTGTCTATCGCCATTTTGGTGCGCCCGAGCGCGCGCGGATCGCCGGCCAACTCTCCCGATTGTGCCGGTCCCGCGGTCTGCATTTGCTGATCGCCGCCGATCCGAAACTCGCCGAGCGCCTCGGCGCTGGCGTGCACTGGCCTGAAGCGCTGCTGCCGCGCCATCGCACGAGTGCAGCACTGGTAACAGTAGCCGCCCACTCTCGCGAAGCCCTCGCGCGCGCCGCGGCGTTCGGCGCCGATGCCTGCGTACTCAGCCCGGTGTTTCCAACGGACAGCGCCTCTGGCCGCCCCCCCTTGGGCCTATTTCGCGCAAGCCAGGCCGCCCGTGGGGCAAACGTGCCGGTCATTGCGCTGGGCGGGATCAACGCGCGCAACGCAGCGCGGCTTTGCGGGCGCGGTTTTGCCGGAATAGCCGCGGTCGAGGCTTTGAGCTGTTAGAACCGGAACGAAGATTCGATGCGCACGTCGGCGCGCGGTTCCGCCGCCTGCGGTGTCGCGGCAATCGCAGACCCCGGCCGATCAGCCGCCTCTACGCTCACCTCACCGCCGACGCGGACGCCCGGCGTAAACTGGTAAAACGCCCCCACCGAGGTCTGATCTCCGCGTCCGCCCTCCGGCAGCCGCTCGATCCGCTGCGCTTCGCGCACGTCCACCGTGACGCCCCAGCGCTGGTTCAGGGTCCAGGTCGGCGAAAAGGCCCGCTCGCCCTCTGCATCTCCTGTTACCGCATCAGTCACGCTGTTGGAGGTCGTAAAACGTTGATACCAGGGGGTTGCCGAGCTCGATGACGCATCCGCTTCGACCTGAGGCGCAGGGCTTTCCTGCGCGTGCGCGACGCCGGCCGTCGCCAGAACGGCAGCCCCCGCAAGCACCCAGGCAGTCAACTTCGACACCGAACTTCCCCGCAGCACGTCAATCTTGGACTGTAATATAACCGAATCGGATCGGATATGCAGTGAGCTTTAGGCCACAGTCTGGGGGGAATAATTCGTCCCAACCGAGGCAACATCGCCAAACTTTGCCTTTTCCTGGGTCCATGAGGCGCCGCCACAACATTGCCGGCTTAGCAGTGGACCCCTGGCCCTCCTATCGACGCATGATATACGAGCGTCGCGCCGGGTTGGCTGATGACGCGGCGGTCATGGGAAGCGGAGGAAGCAGATGACGCAGGCTGGGCGGACCCTCTCCAAGGGCGCTGTTATGGTTCTGGCCGCCCTGGCCCTGTCCGCGTGCTCGGCGTTCCGCTCCGACGAGGCCTCCGCCGAAGGGCGCGGCGGCGGCTGGTTCGGCGACGACGACAGCGCCCAAGCCGGCATCGGCGTCAACTCGTTCCTGTGGCGGGCTTCTCTCGACACGCTGAACTTCATGCCGTTGGCCTCGGCAGACCCCTTCGGCGGCGTCATCATTACCGACTGGTACTCCGATCCCGCCGCCCCCAACGAGCGCTTCAAGGCGACCGTTTACATCCTCGACACCCGCTTGCGCGCCGACGCGCTGAACGTGTCGATCTTCCGGCAAACGCAAGTGAACGGCGCTTGGGTCGACGCCGGCGTCAACGCCGACACCGAAATCCAGATCGAGAACGCGATCCTTACGCGCGCGCGGCAGCTGCGCCTGAGCACCGTCAGCGAATAGTCGCTAGCGTCTTGAACCCGTAGAGCCACCGCGCTCGTGAGCCTCGGCGCCCGCCCGGCGCTGGACACAATGGGCGTTTGCAGTCACCAAACGCTCCAACTCCTGAGCGTCAGTCATGTCGACACGATACAATCACCGCGAAGTCGAGCCCAAATGGCGCGAGCGCTGGGCCGCCGCCGCGGTGGATCGCGCGCTCGCGCCGGATGAGGCCGGGGAAAGGCCAAAGGCCTACATCCTGGAGATGTTCCCTTATCCCTCGGGGCGCATCCATGTCGGCCATTCGCGCAACTACACGATGGGCGATGTCATCGCGCGCTTCCGCCGCGACAACTGCTACCTCGTGCTCCACCCTATGGGCTGGGATGCGTTTGGCCTGCCGGCGGAAAACGCCGCCATGGAGCGCGGCATCCATCCCAAGGGCTGGACCTACGACAACATCGCCGCGATGCGCGAGCAGCTGAAGTTGCTTGGATTGGCCATCGATTGGTCGCGCGAATTCGCCACC
>CAZNTI010000033.1:0-11616 GCA_964575885.1 uncultured Terricaulis sp. | reverse complement strand
CTGCGCGGCAAATCCGACACCGGCTACTACGCGCTCGAGCGCGAAGCGTGCGAGCGCCACGGCCTCGATATGGTGGATGTGCGCATGCACTCGCGCGAGCCGCCCAGCCGCCAGCAGGTGCGGCGCGCCAAGGAGGTGTTCGACACCATCCGCTACCCGGCGCTCATGCACTGCAAATCGGGGGCCGACCGCGCCGGGGTGATGGCGGTGCTATACCGGCATTTCAAAATGGGCCAGCCGATCGCACAGGCGGTAGAGCAACTGTCGCTCAAGTACCTGCACGTCAAGCAGGGCAAGACCGGCATGCTCGACTTCTTCTTCGCGACCTACTTGGCTGAGACTAAGGACAGCGGAAAAGCTTTCCTCGATTGGGTCGAGGAAGATTACGATCAGGCCCGTGTGAAGGCCGCGTTCATGGGCGAGTGGTGGGCCAACATTCTCGTCGACAAGATTCTGCGCCGCGAGTGACTGCCGTGACGCGCGCCCGGCAAGGGGCCAGGCGCGCGTCTGCAGGCGGCTTTAACGCGAAGCGAGGACGATCGCCTCGGGACGTCCGCCGCGCTCGGCGTAGCGTGCCGCAACCGAGGGGTTGCGCGCTTCACGCACTGCGTCGCGCATGAATTCACGCTTGCAGGCGCGGATGTTCAGGTGCTCGCGCAGGGTCATCTGACCGAAGCGGTCGCCGCAGGCGTCTTCAGCGGCTGCCCGGAAGCGATAGAGCAGCGCGTCGGCGCCGGCGTTGCTGTTGAGGTCGAGGTCGGCGAACTCGATACGCGTTTCGACGCGCTGATTTGCAGTTTGCGCCGACGCTGGCGCTGCGGCCATGGCGGCGAAAGTCACTGCGGAGATGAGCGCGAACAGGGCGGTGCGTTGCATGGACTGGCTCCTTGCGTTCGTCGCGGGGTCGCGACGAGGCGTACTTTTGCCGCTGATTGCGCGAAGCCGCTGTGACACAAGGCACGGCGAAAGCGGATACGAGCTTATCGTTTCAGTCGCTGCGAAACTGCAGCCGGTTAAGCCGCGTATAGACGCCGTCGCGCGCCATCAAATCGTCATGCGCGCCGGACTCGACAATGCGTCCGCCCTCCAGCACCAGAATGCGGTCGGCGTCGCGTACGGTGGAAAGCCGATGGGCGATGACCAGCACCGTGCGTCCGCGCGAAAGCCGCGCCAGCGCGTCCTGCACCTTGGCTTCGTTCTCGGCGTCGAGCGCGCTGGTGGCTTCGTCCAGCAGCAGGATCGGCGCGTCGCGCAGGAACGCGCGCGCCAGCGCGATACGCTGGCGCTCTCCGCCCGACAGCTTGCCGCCGCGATCGCCGACAATGGTGTCATAGCCCTGCGGCAGCGCGGTGATGAAATCGTGCGCGGCGGCCGCGCGCGCGGCCGCCTCGATCTCGGCATGGGTGGCGCCGGCGCGCCCGAGCGCGATGTTGGCGCGGACGCTGTCGTTGAACAGCGCCGATTCCTGCGACACCAGTGCGATCGAAGCGCGCAGCGAAGCCAGGGTCACCGTGCGGATGTCCTGGCCGTCGACGCGCACGCCGCCGCTGCTGACCTCGTAGAGCCGCGCCAGCAAATTGAATATGGTGGACTTGCCCGCGCCCGAAGCGCCCACCAGGGCCACGGTTTCACCGCGACGCACCTCAAAGCTCACATCTGTCAGAGCCGGCGCTTCGCCATAGGCGAAGGACACGCCCTCGAAGCTGACGCGCCCTTCGCGCACGTCCAGGGGGCGCGCGTCGGGAGCGTCCTTGATGGTGTCGCGTTCGTCCAGCAGGTCGAAAATGCGCCCCAGCGCCGCCTCCGCTTCGTTCAGCACGGTGTTGAACTGGGAAAGCGCGCGCGCCGAAGGCGTGGCCACGCCGACCGCGCCGATCATGCCGATGAGATCGCCCAGGCTCATCGCGCCGCCGGCGATCCGCATCGCCGCCACCCACAGCACCGCCGCTAGCGCCATCCCGCCAATGACCTCCAGCAGCGGCACCGCGCGGGCGCGATTGTAGGCAAGCTTAGAGGCGAGTTTGCGCCGCGCTTCGAAGCCCTTGCCGGCGCGAGCGATCTCATGGGGCTCCAGCCCGTAGGTCTTGACGAACCGCGCCGCCCCGAAGCTTTCGGTCAGCAGCGCCGCCAGCGAGCCAAGTTGGGCCTGGGCTTCGCGGGTGCGGGCGCGCGCGCGCCTGGCGATGCCCGCCAGCGGCCCGCCCGCTAGCGCGAACACGACCGCCACCACCAGCGTCAGCACCCAGTCGAACCACAGCATCGAGCCGATGGCGCCGGCGAGCGTCAGCACGTCGCGGATGCTGGCCTGGGCCCCGCGCACCAAAGCTTCGCTCACAACGTTGATGTCGTTGGTGAAGCGCGAGATCAGCCGGCCGGGTTCTTCGCGCGCGTAGCGGGCGAAGTCGACATGCATGAGCTTGGCGAACATGGCGCTCTGCAGATCGCGCAGCACCTTCAGCGCCAACGTCTGCGATTGCACCGCCTGCGCGTACATCGCCGCCGCCCGCACCGCGGTGGCTGCGACCACCGCCAGCGGGGCCCACACCACGACGGCGGCCGCCCCGGCCTGGATGGCGTCGGTGGTGTATTTGAGGATCAGCGCATACGACACGCCGGCGGCGGCCACCAGCGCCAGCACCGGGGCCAGCAGCGCCAGTTCGCCGCGATAGCGCCAGACGTAGTCGTGCAGCAGCCGCCCGAACAGCGAGCGCTTGGATGTCGTCGTCGGCGCCGTTTCGTTAGTTGTGCTCAGGGTCCTGGTCCGGATCGAGCAGGCGGTGGGCGTGGATGATGAAGTAACGCATGCGGGCGTTGTCGACAGTACGTTGGGCCGCCGCTTTCCAGGCGTCGTAGGCGGCGCGGTAATTCGGGTAGGCGCCGACGAAGTCGATCGCCGACAGATCGGAGAATTCCGGCCGGTCGAGCGCGATCAGTTCTCCGCCGATGACAAGATGCAGAAGCTGAGAGTCGCTCATGTCGGTTCACCCTCGCGCTGCGCCGCCGCATGGGTCGTCGGCGGCGGCGGGAAATGCACGGTGCGCTCGACTATCAGAGGGTGCAGCAGCGCGCCAGCCGCCACCACGCCCGGCGCGCGCGGATCGTGCTGATTGAAGCGCAGCGGCCGTCCCCAGGGATCGCTTATGCGCCCCCCGGCGGCGGCCACGATCGCCGCGCCTGCGGCGATATCCCATTCGTTCTTGAGCCCGAGCAGGATGGTGAAGTCGGCCTGACCGGCCGCCACCAGCGAAAGCCGGTAGGCGATCGATTGGCGCATGGTGATGTCCATCGCCGGCCACGGAATCGGCCAGCGCCGGTCGGCGATCACACGTTTCTGGCCGATCATGCGCGCGCCCTCGACGTCGCTGCGCAGGCTTGCCCGAATGCGCCGGCCGTTGAGCGCGGCCTCAACGCCCTCGGCCCCGGCGAACAATTCATCGGTGAGCGGATTGTAGACCACGCCGGCGAAAGCGTGCTCGGCTTCGATCACGGCGATGCTGATGGTCCATTGCGGCGACCTGCCGATCATTGCGGCGGTGCCGTCAATGGGATCGAGCACGAAAGTGCGCGCCTTGCCGATGCGCGCGCCCGGATCGTCGGGACTCTCTTCCGAGAGCCAGCCGTACTCAGGCCTGGCTTGCAGCAGGCGCTCAGCCAGCAGCGCGTTGACTGCGTGATCGACGTTGGTGACAGGCCCCGCGTCGCCCTTGGACTCAATCTGCAGAGGCTTGCCCGTGAGGTCGCGGGCCAGCGCGCCCGCTTCGCGCGCGGCCGCAATGATCAAAGCGAGGTCAGACGCCGCCGATTGCAACATCGTCCACGAGCAGGCTGGGGATCGCAAAGCCGCCACGGTCGTCGAGGTCGGCGCCGCAGATCAGGCGGGCGTACATGTCGAGCAGATTGCCGGCCACGGTAACTTCGCTCACCGGGTGGGCGATTTCGCCGCGCTCGAACCAGTAGCCGGCGACGCCCACCGACCAGTCGCCAGTATTGGCGTTGAGCGCCGGCGAGAACATCTCGGTCACAAACAAGCCGTTGCCGGCGTTGCGCATCAGCGCCGCCAGGTCATCGGGGCCGGGTTTAACGAACAGGTTGGCGGTGGTGATGCCTGGCGGGCCTCCATGCCCGGATGCGGCATGACCGTTGGGCTCAAGCCCGAGCTGGCGCGCCGCCGCCGCGTTCAGGAGCCACGTCGTCAGCACGCCGCGCTCAAACAGCGTCATCGCCCGCACGGCGCCGCCCTCGCCGTCGAACCAATGGCTGGAGAGCCCGCGCTTCACGAACGGGTCTTCGCGCAACTCGAAGCTTTCGCTGAACACGCGCTCGCCGAGCTTGTCCTTCAGGAAGGAAACCCCGCGCGCGACCGAAGCGCCCGAAATCGCCGAGATGGCGGGGCCGACAATGCGCCCGGCCAGGCGGTTCTCGAAAATAACTGGGGCTTTCTGGCTAGCGATCTTCCTGGCGCCGAGCCGGCGCACGGTGCGCTCGCCAGCGGCGCGGCCGATGGATTCGGGGCCCGGCAGGTCGGCAAAGAAGCGCTTGGTGCGCCACTCGTAGTCGCGCTCCATGTCGTCGCCGCGTTCCGCGATCGGCTGGGCCCCAAGGCTAAAGGACGTGGACGTCTCGCTCGCCTCGAACCCATGCGTGGTGGCGTAAACGAAAGTCGAAACTTCCCGCGACGCGCCGCCGCCGCCGGAATTGGCGATGCCAGGCACCGCCAGCGATGCGTCTTCGCAGGCCTTCGCAAGCGCCAGCAGCTCCTGCGGGCTCGGCCGCGCATCGTCAGCTTGTTCGAGGCCGTGATTGGGCGTGCGCGCCAGGTAGCGCTCCTCGAGCAGCCCGCAGAATTTGTCCTCCGGGGCGGCGCGGGCCATCGCGGCGGTGCGCTCCGCAAGCGCCTTGAGCCCCTGGGCCGACAAGTCGGTGGAGGAGGCGGACGCCTGCTGCTTGCCGATAAAGGCCCGCAGCGCCACCGAGCGGCCTTCCTCGCGCTCCATGCCCTCAAGCGCACCCATGCGCACCTCGGCGGAAACCGACTCGCGCGCGGCCAGACTGGCCTCGGCGGCGTCGGCGCCGGATTTGCGGGCGTAATCGAGCAGCGCTGCGAGCGCGGCCTGGGAATCAGCGTCGAAAGCCATCCGCGCAACATGGGCCCTGGGCGCCGTCGGAGCAATCGGTCATGCGGTATTTAGATACCTTAGAGCTGCTGGGCGAGCGCGACGTAAATGAGCCCGCCCCCAATCACCGCGTAGGCGGTCCAGGTCAGCAGCGTGCCCACCATCCGGCCCAGATTGAGCACGCCCGTATGCAGGCCGACGCCATGAGCAATCCGCCCGATGGTCAAAGAAAGTCCGCCCGCATGCAGCAGCCAGACCGGGGTGGCGGGGTCGAACAAGGCCAAAGTCACCAGCCCCACCAGCGCCGCCGGCACGTACTCGGCAGCGTTGGCGTGCGCGCGCTGGGCGCGCAAGAAATCCTGATTGCCGGCGTCGCCCAACGTTATCTTGTGCCTGCGCCTAGCCCCCACCACCAGGAATGCGAGCGCCAGCATGACGAGGATGTTCACGCCGGCGTAGAGCGCGGCGACTTCCAGCAATTGCATCGGCGGGGGCTCCTCCGAACGCTGTCATGCGGCGCCTTTTTTCGCCTTTCAACGTTTTGTTTTGCTTTCAGAAACTTCGCGTTCACCGCGACGCTTCATAGTGACGGCAACAAAGAGACGCCTCGAAGGCAATGGGTGGGTTGTGATGGACGCCGGATTATTCAGCGTCGCATGGGCGATCATCGCGGCGGCCGCCGGTCTCGGATCGGTGGGCGCCGCGATAACGCTTGCCCTGCGCCCAGCCCGCTTCCTCGACGCGCTTGAGTTCGACGGCGGCTACAACGCACTCGCCGCCGTCACCGAGTGATCGGCAATTAGGGCTGACCTCTCGCCAAGTCGTCGCTAAGTTCCCCCGCCCGGACGCGGAGGCGATACACATGAACAAGGTATGCGCGGTAATCTTGGCGGCGGCGCTGACGGCTTGCGGGCCGCAAGCGGGTGAGAAAGCGGGCGAGGCCCCCGCGGGCGAGGCCGCAGATCCCCTGACGCTCAATATCGAAATTGGCCGCTACGGGGTGATGCTGAGCCACGTGCATCAATTGAGCGCGGGACGCCCCGGAACTGGCGAACCCGAGCCGAGCGAGCCGCGCGAACTGGCGCGGGCGCTGCGTGAAACCGTGTGGGAGTACAATCTCGAACGCTCGCAGCTCTGCGCGCGCGGCCTCTTTGCCGAGGTCGCCTGCGGACCGGTGTACGATCCGGTTTGGATTTCTGAGCCGGCCGATGCTGCGCCTTCTTTGGAAGAGCTGCAGGCGCGCAGTCAGGCGGTTGGCGAGGAGGTGATGCGCCTGTGGGACATCGTCTGCGCGGATGCCCGCACGCGCGAGCCCGACGAGGCGGCGCGCCAGTACGTGTGCGCGATCGAGTAGGCCCGCGCGCTTTACGTCACCGTAGCCGCCACACAGCCGCGCGCTTCACCTCCGCATCCTCCAGCGCGCGGGTGACGGGGATATCGTAGGCGGCGATCTGCGCGAGCCGATCCTTGGGCAGATAGGTGCGGCCCGGATCGCCGATCAAAATGGCTGTGCCCCGGCTTTGCAGCGCGATCAGCCAGTCGAGCACGCGCGGGCTCAAGTCGCGGTCGTAGAAGAGATCGCCGACGAGGACGATCTCGGCGTCGGTGGCGGCGCCGATTGGATCGGCTTCGCTTGTCGCCACGTCCACCCCGTTCAGCGCCGCGTTCAAGCGCGCCGCGTGCGCGGCGAACGGATCGATATCGGCTGCACACGCGCATGCAGCGCCTGCCTTCATCGCCGCGATGGCGACCAGCCCCGAGCCTGATGCGACATCCAGCACCCGCTTACGGACGACAATTTCAGGATGGTCGAGCACATAGCGCGCCAGCGCCTGGCCGCCCGCCCAGGCGAAAGCCCAGAACGGCGGCGGCAGCCCCAACGCGCCGAGTTCGTCTTCGGTGAGCTGCCACAGGCTGACCGCGTCGTCGGCAAGATGCAGCTTGAGTTCAGGCACATGCGACGGCGCCATCACCCGCGTGTTGTCGCGGATGAAGCCGGGGATATCGGAAATCAAGCCGGCGCGGCTTCGGTCAGCACGCTGGCGTAACCGGGCGCGACCTTGATCCGGTTCCAATAGCCTTTCGCCATCAGCACCTTGTGCATCCGCTCCAGCCGATAGCACGGCACGTGCATGAACACGTGATGCTCGGCGTGGAAATGCACCCAATAGGGGGCGATGAGCAGCCGCTCGAACAGGTTGGCGTAGGTGGTGCGCGCATGCGTGAACGGGTCATCTCCGGCCCTGACGCAGGCGTGCTCGGCGATGTTGCGCAGCCGCGTCACCAGCGGCAGCCAGGTCGCCATCGGCACGATCCAGAGCGCGGGATAGGCCCACCAATAGCCGGCAAGCGCGAGCCCCGCGAACAGGATAGCGTTGGTCAGCAGGAAACGGTGCGTGCTGGCGTTCACCCCCTCGCCGGGTTTGCGCCCGCCGAACAGCTGCGCGCCGCGCTGCTTCAGGAAGGTTTGTCCCGTGAGATCGCGCACCACCTTGCGCCAGAACGACGCGCGCGAGATCGGAAACGGCGCCGATAGCGCAAGGTCTGGGTCTTCCGGTTGCTCGGTGTAGCGGTGGTGCTTCAGATGATAGGCGCGGTAGCTTTCGAGCCGCGCGCCCACCGGCGCCGCGCACAGCCATTCGCCAACCCAATCATTCAGCTTCTGGTTTGGATGCAGCGCGCCATGGGCGGCGTCATGCATCAGAATGGCCAGCCCCAGCTGACGCGCGCCGATCAGCATCACCGCCAGCACGTAGCTCAGCGGATTGGGCCACAGCACAAACAGCGCTCCGGCGGCGATGATGAGGCCCCAGCAGGCAGCCACCAGCGCCAGCCCGATCCAGGATGAGCGCGCGCTCAACTGCGCCCATTCCTGCGGCGTGAACACGTCTTTAGGGTCGATGCGGGCGACGGCGGGCATGGCCCGATCTTAGCTCAGCCCGGCTGCGGTTTCGAGCCCGAAGGCGCAAGGGTCAGAGCTTCGATTGCGCTGGCGTTTGCGTATCCGCCACCCGCCACAAATGCCAGGCTGCGGCGCTGCGCCAGGGGGCCCAGCGCGCGCCATAGGCGCCCAGCGTCTTGGGCGTGAATTCCCGCTTGTAGAGTTTCTCTGCGCCCTTGCGCACGCCGAGATCGTCGATCGGCAGCACGTCGGGGCGCCCCAGGGTAAAGATCAGGTACATCTCCACCGTCCAGCGCCCGACGCCGCGCGCGGCGGTCAGGCGTTCGATGATCTCGTCATCGGGCAGCCGCGACAGCGCCCGCGCCGGCGGAATGATGCCGTCGATGCGCTTCTGCGCCACGTCCTTGAGCGCCGCGATCTTCTGCCGCGACAGCCCGGCCCCGCGCAGCGCTTCGTCCGGCGCGGCGAGCAGATCTTCTGGATCGGGGTGGTCCTTGTCCGGAAACAGCGCCAGCACCCGGCCATGGATGGTGGCGGCGGCCTTACCGGAGAGCTGCTGGAACACCACCGAGCGCACCAGCGCGCGATAGGGGTCCTTGGATTTCTCGAACTTGGTCGGGAACGGCTCGTGGTTGGCCAGCACCTTGGCGAAGCGCTTGCAGATGCTGCTCAGGTGCAGTTCGGCGGCGTTCACGGGTCGAGCCTCTTGGCGCTGCGGCCCTCCTTGACGTAGGCGAGCCACTTCAGCAGCGCCGTAATCCAAATCGCGGCGAAGCCGGCGATGACGAGCAAGGTCAGAACGGTCATATCCCAAACCACGGGCGCACTGTGCGCCAAATCGGCTCCAACGCAAACGCCGCCGAAACCGCAAGCCCGATCGGGGCATTGTGCTTGAAGGCGGCGAGTGCAGTTTCGGCGCGCGCATCGTCGATGCTTTGCAGCATCGGCCAGACAAGCGCTGCGCCGATGAGGCTGAGCGCGACCGCCACGATCAGGCCGCTGCCCGCCATGGCCCCCGCGCAGGTCCACAGCGCGAGCGCCGCGACATAGAAGCCGCTGGTCCAGAGCCGCCATCTTTCGGCGAACAGCCGCGCGGTCGAGCGCACCCCGATCAGCGCGTCGTCTTCGCGGTCCTGCAGCGCGTAGATGGTGTCGTAGCCGATCGTCCATGCGATGGCGCCGCAATACAGAACGATCGCCTCGAAAGGCACGCCGCCGTTCGCACTGACGGCGGCGCCGCCGACCAGCGCGCCCCACGAAAACACGATCCCGAGCCAGGCTTGCGGCCACCAGGTGATGCGCTTCATCAGCGGATAGAGCGCCACCAGCGGCAGCGCGCCAAGCGCCACGATCTGCGCATCGCGCGGGAACGTCAGCAGCACCGCGAGCCCAGCCAGGCATTGCAGCAGCAGCCAAGCCCACGCGGCACGAAGCGAAACCGCACCGGACGGCAACGGCCGCGCGCGGGTGCGCGCCACTTGCGCGTCGATGTCGCGATCGAGGATGTCGTTGTAGGTGCAGCCGGCCCCGCGCATGGCGATGGCCCCGATCAGAAACGCCGCGGCATAGCGCAGATCGTCCCAGTAGAAGCCAAATCCGGTGCGCGAAACCGCCATCCCCATCCAGCAGGGGAGCAGCAGCAATTGCCAGCCGATGGGCCGATCGAGCCGCGACAATTGCGCGAAAGGTTTCCACGCAGGCGGGAGCCGGTCAGTCCAGTGTGCCTTCAAGGCATCGGCGGGCTTCAAAGTCGTCACGTCGGCGTGATGCGCGCCGCTTTGGCTTTACGCAAGATGATACAAGCGCTATCAGCACAGTCCCTCTTTTAAGATGGATGTGCGCGATGGCGGTCAGACTGAAATAAGCGCGGCGCCGCGATCGGACGCCGAAGAGCCCGAGGCCGCGAGAGCCGCCGGGGCTTGAGCTTCACCTGAGGCTTCCGTTTCGCCGAACCTGCGCTGTCAGCACCGCTTAGCGACCGCTTTCAGCACTTTCGCCTCCCATTCTCTGAACGTTCGCCTGGCCGCGCACTCATGCCGGTCGGGCGCCATCTTCGGTGATCCCGCATGAGCGACGCATACGATATCGATAACGACGACGAGCGCATGGGGCGCAAGGCCACGCTTGCGCAGGTCGCCGCCTTCATGTGGCGGCACTGGTCGAGCCAGCCCGGCAAGCTGGCGATGGTGGGGCTGCTGTTCGGTCTGGCCATCGTCGCGGATCTGGCGATGCCGTTCGCCTCCAAGCACCTGGTCGATGCGCTGACGGCGGGACCGACGCAAGCGGGTCAGCGCGCGGCGGCCTGGGGCTATGCGCTGGTGGTGGCTTTGGCGTTGGCGTTCTACATGGCCCGCAACATCGGCGTGCGCTTTCACATCCCGTTTGCGTCCAAGAACATGGAGCGCATCGTCAGCGAGGGTTTCCGCAACGTGCAGCGTTTCTCCTCGGATTGGCACGCCGACAATTTCGCCGGCGCCACCGTGCGGCGGGTGTCGCGCGCGATGAACGCCTACGACGTCATCTCCGACACTATGGTCTGGTACATGATCCCCGCAGCTGCGGTGCTGATCGGCGTTACCGTGCTAACGTTCATGCAATGGCCGGTGATCGGCGCTTTCACCGGCGGCACGATCCTGGTGTTCATCGCCGTGGCGTATGTGTCGAGCCGCTACTACGTGGCCGAGCCGCTTCGCCGCTACATCGCCGCCGACACCGCCATAGGCGCTGCGCTCGCCGACGCGGTCACGTCGAATGCGACGGTGAAGGCGTTCGGCGCCGAGGTCCGCGAGCAGGCCCGTTTCGAGGGCGTCGTGCAAGCATGGACCAAAGAGGCAAACCTCACCTGGCGGCGGCTCACCAATGCGTGGGTGCTGCAAAACCTGCTGCTGTGGCTGCTGCAGGCGGGTTTGCTCGGCTTGGTGCTGCGGGAATGGAGCCGTGGCCGCGCCACAGCCGGCGACGCGGTTTTCGCAATCACCTCGTTCCTGCTGGTTTCCAGTTATCTGCGCATGCTGGGCGAGAACGTCCAGAACCTGCAGAAGGGCATCGCCGACATCGAGGACGTGGTCGCCTACGCGCTCGAGAAGGCCGATGTCGTCGATCGCCCCGGTGCGCCGAGCTTCGCGCCGGGTCCCGGTAAAATCGAGTTCGAAGCGGTTTCCTTCGGCTACAAGAACGCCGCCGAGGCGCTTTACAACGATTTCTCGCTGGTGATTGCGCCAGGCGAGACGGTGGCGCTGGTGGGCCCCACTGGCTCAGGCAAATCAACGTTCGTGAAGCTGGTTCAGCGTCTCTACGACGTCGACGCCGGGGCCATCCGCATCGACGGCCAGGACGTGCGCGAGGTTGCGCAAGCCAGCCTGCGGCGCGCGATCGCGCTGGTGCCGCAGGATCCCGCGCTCTTTCACCGTTCGCTCAAGGACAACATCGCCTACGCGAATCCGGATGCGAGCCTGGCCGACATCGTCGCATGCGCCAAAAGCGCACGCGCCCACGACTTCATCGAGAAGCTGCCGTTCGGCTATGACACCGAAGTCGGCGAGCGCGGCGTGAAGCTCTCGGGCGGCGAGCGTCAGCGCGTGGCGTTGGCGCGCGCGTTGT
>CAZNTI010000032.1:0-11938 GCA_964575885.1 uncultured Terricaulis sp. | reverse complement strand
GTGACAGACCAGGCGCCCAGTGTAGCGGTGCTCGACCAGCCAGGAATCGGTTTCGGGAGACTGCATGCGGTGGCCGCAAGCGCGACAAAGGGTCAACGGCGCATAGCCGCGGCGGTTCATGTAAAACAGCGCCTGCTCGCCGCGCAGCAGCGCTTCGGCCGCGCCCTTCACCAGCTTGGGCGAGAGCCAGCGTCCCTTCTCCGGCGCATCGAGCTTGAGATCGACGAGTTCGACGTCCGGCAGCTCGGCAGCGCCGTGGCGCGACGGCAGCTGCACGTGCGCGTAGCGGCCAGCTTGGGCGTTAACAAGCGTTTCCAAAGACGGCGTCGCGCTGGCGAGGATCACCATGCACGCGCCGAGCTTGGCGCGCGCGACCGCCAGATCGCGCGCCTGATAGATGACGCCCTCCTCCTGCTTATAAGAAGGATCGTGCTCTTCATCGATGACGATGAGCTTGAGGTTCGGGTACGGCAGGAAAAGCGCCGAGCGCGCGCCGACGATCAGCCGCGCGCGGCCGGCGGCGATCTCGCGCCAAGCGCGGCGGCGCGCCTTGTGGCTGATAGCGGAGTGCCATTCCACCGGCTGCACGCCGAAACGAGCTTCAAAGCGCGACATCGCCGCTTGCGTCAGGGCGATTTCGGGGAGCAGCACCAGCACCTGCGCATCGGGCGCCTGCTTGAGCGCCGCAGCGGCGGCTTCGAGGTAGACTTCGGTCTTGCCCGAGCCGGTGACGCCGTCGAGCAGCGCCACGTGGAAACCGCGTTCGCGCACCGAAGCGCAGAGCGTTTCGGCGGCGGCGTGCTGGAGCGGCGACAGGGCTTTCCCGCGCGCATCCAGCACAGGGACAGGGAACGGCGGATCCTCGCTGACCTCAATCCTTTCGAGCGCGTCGCAATCGACCAGGCCTTTAACAACCGCCGAAGAGGTCTCGGCGCGGCGCGCCAGTTCGGCGGCGCTCACATGTTCTTTCGCCGCTTCGTCCAGTACGCGCGCGCGCGCTTCGGTAATCTTGGGCGGCGTGCGCCCGGTGGGAGCGAGCACAGCGTGCGTCGGCGCCGGCAACAAGGCCTCGGGCGAGCGCACCACCATGCGCAACAGATCGCCGGGCGGACGCACCAGATATTTCGCCGCCCAGTCGACGAAGCGGCGCGATATCTCGGGCACCGCAGCGCCGGGCAGCACCTCCTCGATTGCTTTCAGATTGGCGGCGCCGGGATGGTCGCGCTCAACCGCCCACACCACCCCGCGCACCAGCCGTGACCCGATCGGCGCGATGACATGCATGCCCGGCTCGAGCCCCAGCGATGTTGGCGCGCGATAGTCAAACGGCTCCGGCAGCGGCAGCGGAAACAGCACCGCCGCCTTGTCGAGCGTGTCGGCCTCGTAGGCGGCCCCCTCCTCCGCGACCGCGAACAGCGGCCCCGCCGGCGCAGGGGCGCGCTGGCCCTTCAGCGCTTGCAGCGCGCGGCGGCGGGCGGTGGAGCTCATGACCCGAATCTAGGAGCTTCGCAGATTCGACGGAAGCGCGGGACGCGGCGCAGGCGGTTGTTCACCACTGATCAGTACTCTCATTGCCATGTCCGCCCTCGCACTGCTCCAGGAATGGACCGCCCATATCCGCGATGAACGCCGCTTTGCGGCGCATTCGGTGGAGGCTTACGAGCGCGACGTCGCCGCTTTCCTGGGCTTTCTGACGCTGCACCTCGGGGGCGAGGCCTCGGCGCACGATCTCGCCGCGCTCGAGCCGCGCGATCTGCGGGCCTATCTCGCGCATCGCCGGCAAGGGCCGGATGCGCTGGCGGACCGTTCCATCGCGCGCGCGCTTGCGGCCATCCGCAGCTTCTATCGCTACATTGAGCGCCGCCACGGCATCGCCAATGCGCGGTTGTCGCTGGTGCGCGGACCAAAGCTTAAGCGCTCCTTGCCGCGGCCGGTGTCGCAAGCGGCGGCGCGCGCATTGATCGCCGAGGCGGAGGCGGACGCTGATGCGCCGTGGATCGGCGCGCGCGACGCAGCGCTTGTCACTCTGCTCTACGCGGCGGGCTTGCGCATTTCGGAAGCCCTGGCGCTGACCGGGGCTGACCAGCCCCTGCCGGAGATGCTGCGCGTCACCGGCAAGGGCGGCAAACAGCGCCTGGCGCCGATGCTGCCGGCAGCGCGCGCCGCGGTCGCGCACTATGCAGATCTCTGCCCGTTCGCGCTGACCGCCGATGCGCCGCTGTTCCGCGCAGTGCGCGGCGGGGCTTTCAGCCCGCGAATGGCGCAGGCGTTGATGCAGCGTTTGCGCAACCGGCTGGGGCTGCCCGCTTCGGCGACGCCGCACGCTCTGCGGCACGCGTTCGCAACGCATTTGCTCGCTAACGGCGCCGATCTGCGCTCGATCCAGGAGTTGCTCGGGCACGAATCTTTGTCGACGACTCAGGTCTACATCGACGTCGAAGCAGAAAAAATTTTGCAGGCCTATCGCGCTGCGCACCCGCGTGCGTGAGTTTTTGCGCGCATTAGAGTGCCGCGAAACCCAGAGTTTCCAAGGCGCGCAGCGGAATGTTGTACAACATATGCCGGCTTGCGTCCGCCACGAAGAAAAATGCATGCGCCTGTTTTGAATACATTTTTTGGAAATAAGTTCACGGCAAATAACGATACTGGAGAGTGAAACAAAAACTCCCATCCAACCCAAGTCCAACTGTAAAGATGAGGAAACGAAAATGGCACGGAAAGTAAAGAAGGCGGCGAAGAAAGCCGCCGCCCCGAAGAAGGCCCGCAAGACCGCCCGCAAGACCGCGCGTCGTCCGGCGAAGAAGGCTGCGAAGAAGACGGCTCGCAAGAGCGTCCGCAAGGCGGCCACGAAGTCGGTCCGCAAGACGGTCCGCAAGGCGGCCAAGAAGACCGCTCGCAAGAGCGTCCGCAAGGCGGCCAAGAAGCCGGTCCGCAAGGCCGCTCGCAAGACCGCCCGTCGCGGCAAGAAGATGGCCCCGGTCGCGGCCGCCGTCTAAAGCAGTATGGCAAGGGGGACGCTGAGGGGCGTCCCCCTTCGCCTTTCGAGGCAATCGACTTCTTCCCAAAAAGGATCTCATGCGTTCGCCGGTCATACGCTCACCCCGCTCCCGCTTCGAACGTCGTCGATTGTCCGCTCCCCTCCTCCGCAAGCGTTGATCCCCCGCGCGTCCGCTTGACATCGGGCCTGGCCAGAGTACTTTGATATTCAAAGTATGGAGCCGTCGGTGACCCGTGAAGATCTGCTGCAAGACATCGCCTACGCGCGCACGCTGGCCGAAGAGGGTCGCCAGGCCCCGTTGCTGGGCGGCGCCTATCTGAGCTTCTGGGGTGTGCTCAACACCTTCGCCTTCACCGCACATTGGGCCATTCTGACCGAGCGCGCGCCGACCCTGGACGGCGCGGCGTTTGGCGTCCTTTGGCTTGGTTATGGCGTCGTCTCCATCATTGGCATGATCCTCTTGCAGGGCCGCGTCGCGGCCAAGCCGGGGCTTGCTTCCATTGGCGTGCGCGCCGAGCGCACGGTGTGGTCCGGCGCAGGTCTAGCGCTTTCCGCCATCGCGCTCGGCTCGATCGCGCGCATGATCCTCACCGGCGATCCCGACGCGCCCAACGCCATCTTCGGCGCGGCTTTCGCGCTTTACGGCGCGGCGCTCTACACCACCTCCAAGCTCGCCGAACAGGCGTGGCTGACCGCCTATGCGTGGCTCTCGGTGCTGATCGCCGGCGCGCTGTGCGTGTTCGCGAACTCCGACTGGGCCTATCTGGTGGCGGCCATTGGCAGCCTGTTGGTGCTGGCGTGGCCGGGCGCGGTGCTCATGCGGCGCGAACCGTCTAACCTTGGTTGAGCGCGGGGATGTCGCGCTTCGATCACACCGAGATCGACGAGGTCATCCATGGCCGGCTGCGGCTGGGGATCATGGCTTATCTCTCCACTGTGAGCCCGGCGCCGTTCGTCGAGCTCAAGGCCAAGGTGAACGCCACTGACGGCAATCTCTCGACCCACATCGGCAAGCTTGAAGAGGCCGGCTACGTAAAGATCGAGAAGACTTTCCAGAGCAAGAAGCCGCTCACCCTCGTCCACCTGACCAGGCAGGGCCGCAACGCTTGGATCGCCTATCTCGCGCGCATTCAAACGTTGCTGAGCGCAGCCGAATAGCCCGCGCACGCGCAAACGCGCCGCGATGGGGATTCTCCTGACGCCCTCCGATGGGAGAGCGGGGCGCGCATCCAGCGGAGCGCTCAAAATACAAAGTGGCAGTGCGCCAGCGCGCGCCCCACGCGGTTCGTTGCTGTCGCCGGCGAAAGCGGTGGCGTTCGAGCGGCCTCCGGAGGGCCATACGCCTGAGGAGACGGGCGCCGCCCGCTTCGGTAAGGAAGCGTTTGGCGTACAACCGCGGCGTTGCTGTTCCGCCCTCGGTTCCCGCGTGCGCTGGGGGTCCGAACGACCGTTAGCGCCCTACTTTCGTTCCCGGCGGCGTGGCGCGGCGTACCAGACCGCGTTGCCCCACACTCGAACCGCGTCCAGGACCACGCTCGGCTTGGTCAACCATAACGCCTCCCTTTGGCCTGGACGGATGCAGTATCGCCCAGCGCCGCAGCTGTAGGATAAGTTTTTTTTCGCCGACGCTGCGCGCTGCCTGCCGTACGCCAGCACGCGCAGCCGCTTACGATTTGACAATTGCGCGACGCTTGCGCCCGATAGCGGTGGAGCCTGGGGTGTCGATGCTTGGTCCAGACAATCTGCGCAGCCTCGCCGGCGTAGCGCTTATCCTTGCGTTCGCGTGGCTGCTGGGCGAAGGCAAACGCCGCATGCCGTGGCGCGTGCTTGTGGGCGCGTTTGCGTTGCAAGTGGGCGTGCTGGCGCTGGCCTTCGGCCTGCCGGCGGTACGCGCTTCGCTGTCGGCGCTCAACGGCGTGGTCGACGGGCTGATGGAAGCCACGTTGACCGGATCGCGTTTCGTGTTCGGCTACCTGGCTGGAGGCGACCAGCCTTTCACGCCCGCCAATCCGCAAGCGCTGCCGATCCTGGCCTTCCAGGTGTTTCCGCTGGTGATCGTGATCTCGGTGCTGTCGGCGGTGCTCTGGCACTGGCGGGTGCTCGATTATGTGTGCCGCGGCCTGGGGCTCATCTTCCGCGCCGTGCTGGGCTTGAGCGGCCCGCTCAGCCTCGCCACCGCCGCCAACATCTTCCTCGGTATGGTGGAAGCGCCGCTGACCATTCGCCCCTATCTCGACAAGCTGTCGCGCGCCGACTTGTTCGTGGTGATGACCACCGGGCTGGCCACCGTCGCCGGCACAGTGATGGCGATCTTCGCCATCATGCTGCGCCCCACCCTTCCCGACGCGGCCGCGCACATTCTGCTGGCGAGTTTGCTGGCCGCCCCCGCCTCGGTGCTGATCGCGCGGCTGATGATCCCTGAGCGCGAGTCCGCTGAACCCGCGGCCGCGCTTGCGCCCTATGTCAGCCCTTACCATTCCGGCATGGACGCCTTCGCCGCCGGCGCTGAGGAAGGCGTCAAGATGATGATCAACATCATCGGCATGCTGCTGGCGGCGGTGGCGGTGGTGGCGCTGCTCAACATCATTCTCGCCGGGTTGGCCCCTGCAGCTTGGGGCGCGCCGCTTTCAGTGGAGCGCATGCTTGGCTGGGGATTTGCGCCGCTGATGTGGCTCATCGGCGTCCCCTGGTCGGAAGCCGCCGCCGCCGGCGCGCTGATGGGCGTAAAGACCGTGCTGAACGAGTTTCTCGCATTCGCGCAGCTTGCCGCTGCGCCGGCCGATCAGATCAGCGAACGCACCCGCCTCATTCTCACGTACGCGCTCTGCGGCTTCGCCAATTTCGGCTCAGTGGCGATCATGACCGGCGGGCTCTGCGCCATCTGCCCCGACCGTCGCCAGGAGATCGCCGAGCTGAGCTTGAAGGCGATGCTGTCGGGCACGCTGACCACCTGCATGACGGCAGCGCTCGTGGGCGCTGCGTCCGGCTTCATCTTGCCGGGCTGATCACTGGCTGAATTGCTGCGACACCGCGAGCCGCGCGGGCGCCAATTCGTTCTGGCGGTCGAACTGGCCTACCCAGATGTCGTATTGGCCCGCGAGCGGCTGGTCGAAGCGGACCAGCGGATTGCGCCCAAGCACGCCGCCGTCATCGCCGCAATGCCAGCGCCCATCGGGGCCGTTGATCACCAAGGTTGTGTCGGCTTGCGAGTGTACGGAGAAAAGCAGCGGGTACCCGTTTTCGGCCCCGGAGAAATTCACGCGCGCGTCCGGCCGATCCGACACGAAGCCCACGCAGGTGTTCACCCGCTGGCTCATGTCAACCTCGCCGCCGGCCATCACCTCGATGAATTGCGGATCGTCGAAAGCGCCGGAGGTCAGCTCCAGCGTCCCCGCGAACGGCGGCAGCGCCCAATTGTCCCGCCGCTCCAGCAGCCGCATGCCAACATAGCACGGCTCGATCGCGCAGGTGTGCAGATAGAGCGCCACGAAGTAGTCGCCGTCGGCTTCGGGGGCGAGCTCGACCACCGGGAAATTGTCCACGCGCACGTCAGTTACAACCACTTCGCCAGCCGCATTGGTGACGATCAAGTCCAGGTCGTTGCATTCATTGTCGCAAGCGCCGATGAACCGGTAGGCCACGCCCCCGCGCAGCGGGCGACGGAAGATGTGCGCGCTGCCTTCCCGCAACGGCACGATGGCGTCGTTGAAGCCCGGGGCGCGGATCATGATCCCGCCGAAGCCGTTCTGGTTGAGGTCGAGATAGCGGCTCACCAGCCGGCGCAGCGCCCTGTCCTCGTCGGAGACAAGCACGCCGCACGCCGCCTCGTAGGTCAGCGCTTGCCGCGTTTGCGCGCGCGGCTGCGCCGCCGCGTCCTGCACAATACCTGCCAACTCGGCTGCATCGGCCGGCATGGTCGCCAAAGACAGGCTATCGGGCTCGGCGCTCTCGCGCACAGCCTCACAATGGGTCGCCAGTCCGCGCCGCACTGCCCCCGGCTCGGCCGGTTCCGGCGCGCGCACGCAGGCAGCCAACAGAAAGGCGGCGGCGACGCCGAGCGCGGTGACGAGCTCACGCATGCGCGGGCCCTCCCTTGGCGACGTGGACGATGTGATCGCCGATGATGTCGGCGACCTCGGGCTGATCGAAATAGGTGGTGTGGATGAGGCTGTTCCAGGTCATTGCGTCCTTGGTCAGCTCGTTGACGGCATTGCCCTCATCGGCGACGCTGAACACCGCCCCGCGATATTTGTTGAACAGCTTCTGCGACGCCTCGCCGGCCTGCGCCAACATACGCTGCGCAAGCTCGCCGCTGATGAGCACATCCTGACTGCCGAAATAGTGCGATCGCGGCGACACTTCGCCGATCCGGTGGTCGCCGTCGCGCCCCATGGCCATCGCTTTCAAAGAGCCGCCGATGCTGGAATTCAGCGTGCCTCGCAGCGAGAATTCCAGCACCAACGCCGCAAACAAGCGGTAGAGCAGATAAACTGCGGCGAACACGATGGGCGCGCCGGCGATGCCGACGATCAGCACGTATACGCCGAGGCATTTGTAGGGGTCGGCGGACAGATCGATGCCGCGCACGAAGACATCGTACGCCAGCATGATCGCGCCGATCAGGTTGAGCACCACCAGCACGCGAATGCCCCAGGTGATGCCGCCGGTGCGCGAGCCGCGGAACAGCGACCAGCGCGGGAATGGTTGCAGCGGCAGCTTCTCGATGCGGCTGAGAAAGGAGATCGCCTCATCGCTGTCGTGCCAGATCGTAAGCAGCTTGGTGTCGGGCTGCGCGCTGCGCGCCGCGCGCGCGATCCGCCTCAAACCGCGGAACGCCAGCGGCACCATGAAAAGCAGCGCGACTGCGCTGGCCACCATCAAGGAATTGGCCCCAAGCCAGCTCAAGATCGGACGCGCCTCGTTCTGCTGCGAAGCCACCACCTCGAACTCGCGGCGCGCCTCGTCGAAGGCGGAATCCTTCGCCGGCAGATTGACCGCATCGCGCAGCGCCGCGGTGACGGCGTCTCCCGCGTAGAACGTGATCGCCGGGATCAGCAGCAGGCTCAGAACCACAACGACCAGAAACACCCACGCGCCGAAGCGATCGCTGCCGGACACGCGCGAACGGAAGAAAGGCGTGCCCACTGTCGTTATGCTGGCGAGCTTCGCTGGCTTTTGCGCGCTTGACCAGTTGAGCCGCACGGCGGCGTCATTGCCGACATTGCCGCCATGGCTGTGGCAGATCAGGTGCACGCGCCCTTTGTAGCGTCCGGCGAGCCCGCGCAGCAGGCCGGCCAGCCGTCCCGACGCCTTGTCGCGCGCAGTAGCGCTGTTGTCGCCCGACCACAGGAACGGAACCACGTCGGCCTCGACTTGGCTGGCGCTGAGCCGTTGCTTCAGGCGAGCAATGAACTTCGATTTGGTCTGGAACCAGCGGTCGCCATCAGCTTCCCCGTCCGGCTCCTTGGCGGTGTCGCCGGTGCCGTGAACGGTGACGATGGCGATCTTGTTGTCGCGTCCCATACCTGTTCCCCCGCCGCATAAAAGGGGCGGAGCAAGCGCTTGTCCAGCGCCCTCTTATTCGCGGGTATTCGCGGGGCCGCCAACGCGGCGAGACGCCCCCCTAGTCCAGAGCCGGGATGGAACCCCGCCGCCGAACTTTATGCGCTGGCGCGAAGGGCCCAGCGCGCCACGCCCGGATAAGGCGGCTCGCCAGTGTCGGCAAAGCCGTTGTTGGCGAGCGTGTGCGCGGCATTGACATCTTCAGCGTCGAGATGCGCGATCACGCGCGTAGCGCCTTGCGCGAACGCCCAAGCCGAAAGCGCGCGCACAGCCTGCCCGCCATAGCCGCGGCCGCGAAACTCCGGCAGCAGCCCGAACGCAAGTTCGACGTCGCCATCCTCATCCGGACGACCGATCAGGGCGGCGAGCCCCAACAGCCGCGGCGGCCTGCGCTCGCCTTCGTTGGCCAGCAGCGCCCAGCCGTACCAGCCCTCGCCTTGCGGATCCTGGACGAGGCTCTTGTGCGCCCAGGCCAGGGCTTCGGCCTCGAACGGCGCCGGCGGCCAGACTGCCTCATGCGTCACCGCAATGGCGTTGTAGAAAGCCGTCCGGCTGCTGGCCTGCAGACCCGCCAGCTCACGATCGAGCGCCAGCAGCGCCATGCGCTCCGCCGTCAGTACAAGCATGCGTGTCCCTCGCTCGCTTCCACATGAAGCGCAAAGCCTGCACCACGAAAAGTGAGGATTCGGCAATTTCCGCAAGGGCTCAGCCGGGCGTGGGTCGGCTCTCGTGCAGCGCGAGCAAGAGCCCGAGCGCGATCAAAGCGGGAATGATCGCGGCTAGCGCCCAGCCGGAAACCGCAAGCGCGGTGGCGCCGATCCAGCCAAGCCCGACAAAGCTGCGGGCCAAGTTAAGCATCAGATCGCCGCGGGTGCGGCGGCGGAAATCTTTGCGGCTGCCGGGCTGCTGATGCCAGATCGCAATCAGGCACGCCGAGAGGATCGCAGCGGCGCCACCGACCAGCAGCCAAAAGCCGGCCATCGGCGCGATCAGCACGCCAGCGGCGAGCGCGGGCGGCAGCAGCAATGCCGCCGCCGGGGTCGCCGCCGCAAACGCCTTGGCGTACTCGACCTGCTCGCGCGCGACCGGCGCGCCAGCGATGAGATCGGGCGCGTCTTCCGCCGACACCGTGAGCCAAGCGAGGCTCGCAGCGAACGTCGTCACCAGCAGCACAAACCCCGCGGCGAAGCCGCCGGCGGCAAAGCGGCCGAACCCGTCCTCGCCGACGCGCGCGCCAAACACCGCAAACAGGGGCGCGAGATACAACAGCGGCAGCAGAATCTGCGACAGCAGCAGCGGATCGCGGCGCAGCAGCCGCCATTCCTTGGCGACGAGGGCCGCCGCGACGCCGCTGCGCATCGGCCGCGCGCTGCGGCTGGCGCGCCGCCGGCGCGCACCCAGGCCGGCGATGGCGGCGGCGTCGGCGGCGAAGTGCGCCGCGTACCAGGCCGAGGCGGCCGTGAACGCGCCGAGCGCCAACATCGCCCAGAGCAGGAAGTCGAAGCCCACACCGAGCGCTGCCCTGGCCGGAAGCGAGAGCGGGCTGTCGCGATCGCCGAGGATCGTCGTCAGGCTGAAGATCGCCTGTTCCATCGCCTGCTCTCGTCCCTCGTCCTCGATGATGCGCGGCAGTTGTGTTGCGATGAAGAAGGCTGCGCCGATAAGGCTCGCGAGCAATTGCGCGACGACGCGGGTGTTGCGTGGGCCGATCAGCCAGAACAAAAGGCGCGCCAGCAGGAGCCCAAGCGCGGTGGCGAAGAAGGTGAGCAGCAGGACGCTGGGCGCAAAGCGCATCCAGGCCCAGCCCCCGAAGCTCGGGAGCCAGACGAACACGGCTAGCGTGAGGACGAGATAGAATAGCCCGACATTGATGGCGATGGCGGTCATGCGCACGAAGATGACGCGCCACGCCGGCAACGGGGCCGCCAGCAATAGATCGATGTCGCCGCGCTGATAGAGCGACTCTGTGATCAGCATCAGCGCCTGCGACAGCATCAAGGTGAGCAAGAGCGCAAACGCGACGCCCACTGCGCCAAGCATGAGCGGCGTCGGCTCGGGCGTGAAAGCCGAGAGAATGCGCGCGGCCCAGTAGCCGCCGAAGCCCAGCACGACGGTCACCACCGAGTAAAAGATGAGGCGCCGCACGTGGCGGCCCTTGCCGGAGGCGCGGAAATTGCGCCAGGTCAGCAGCATTTCGTGGCTGAGCAGAAACAGCACCCCGCCGGGACCGAACATCAGGCCGCTCCAGCCGGCGTCGCGGCGACGAGCTGCAGGTAAACATCCTCCAGCGTGGCGGCCGCACCGGCGCCGACGGCGCGGCCGCGCAGTTGCTCGAGCGTGCCTTCCGCCAGCAATTTGCCGTGCTGGATGATGCCGATGCGATCCGCCAGGCGTTCTGCAACATCAAGAATGTGGGTGGTGAGAATGACCGAACCGCCGGCCCGCACGCGCTGCTGCAGCAGATCCTTCACTTGGCGCGCCACGGCGGCATCTAGCCCGGTCAGCGGCTCGTCGAGCATCAGCAGCTTCGGATCGTGGATCAGCGCTCCCGCCAGCGCGGTCTTCTGTTTCATGCCGCGCGAAAAGCCCTCGGTGCGCTCGTCGCGGTTGTCCCAGAGGCCCAGGAATTTCAGCAGTTCTTCGGCGCGCGGCGCGGCGTCTTTCGCGGAGACCCCCCACAGTCCGGCGATGAATTCCAGATATTCCCAAGCGGTGAGCTTGTCGTAGAGCGCAGGCTCGTCCGGCAGCCAGGCGATCATGCGCTTGGCGGCGATCGGCGCCGCCAATGCATCGACTCCGAATACATGGATGGCGCCGGCTTCGGGCTTCAGCAGCCCCGCGACCATTCTAAGCGTGGTGGTTTTGCCGGCGCCGTTTGGGCCGAGCAGCGCGTACAGCTCGCCGGCGCGGACGTCGAGATCAAGCGCATCGACGGCGGCCTTGTCACCGAACTTCTTGGTCAGGGCGCGGACGGAAAGTGCGCTCACGCCTGCATGGTCCAGCCGTCGACGCCCTTGGCGGCCTCGCGCAGCGCCTCGGCCATGGTCGGGTGGGCGTGGCAGGTTCGGGCGATGTCCTCGGCCGAAGCGCCGAACTCCATCGCCACGCACACCTCGGCGATGATCTCGCCGACGCCGGCGCCGATCATGTGCGCGCCCACTACCTTCTTGGTGGCGGCGTCCTCCAGAACTTTGACCAAGCCTTCGGTCTCGTGATTGGTGCGCGCGCGCGAATTGGCCATCATCGGGAACTTGCCGACTTTGTACGCGACGCCGGCGGCCTTGAGTTCTTCCTCGGTCTTGCCGACGCCGGCGACTTCCGGATCGGTGTACACGACGCCCGGGATCACGTCGTAATTCACATGGCCCCATTGGCCGG
>CAZNTI010000031.1:5560-12107 GCA_964575885.1 uncultured Terricaulis sp. | reverse complement strand
TCTACGCGGCGCCGAAGGCCGACTATACCCGCATGCTCCTGGGCGCGGTGCCCCGCGTTGACGGGGCGCGCGGCGTCGAACTGCCGGCCCCGCAGTCCGGCGCGCCGTTGCTCGCGGTCGACGATCTGCGCGTCACCTTTGCGGTGAAGGTGGAGGGCGGGGGCCTTTTGGGGCGCAGCAAACCGCTGCGTGCGGTGGACGGGGTAAGCTTTGCGTTGCAGCCAGGCGAGACGCTGGGGATCGTTGGCGAATCCGGCTGCGGCAAGTCCACTTTGGCGCGGGCGGTGGCGCAGTTGCTGCCGCGCTCGGCCGGCAGCGTGACGTTTCTGGGACGCGACCTGGTGCCCAGCGAGCGCGAAGCGATCCGCAAGGCGCGCCAGGATTTGCAGATCGTGTTCCAGGATCCGTTGGCGAGCCTCGATCCGCGCATGACGCTGGGCGCATCGATCGCCGAACCTTTGATCGCGTTCGCGCCGCACTTGGGCCGCGCCGAACGCGAGGAGCGCGCCAAGGAGATGATGCGCCAAGTCGGGCTCGATCCGGAATTGATCAACCGCTATCCGCACGAATTGTCGGGCGGGCAGAACCAGCGCGTGGGCGTTGCGCGCGCAATGATCATGAAGCCGAAGCTGGTGGTCTGCGATGAAGCCGTGTCGGCGCTGGATGTCTCGATTCAGGCGCAGATTCTGAAGCTGCTGGCGGAGCTGCAGCGTGAGTTCCGCACCAGCTTCCTATTCATCAGCCACGATTTGGCGGTGGTGCGCCAAATTTCGCACAATGTGCTGGTGCTCTATCTTGGACGTGCGGTTGAGTATGGGCCGGCGGAGATCATCTTGCGCGATCCCCGCCATCCTTACGCCAAAGCGCTGTTGGCGGCGGCCCCCACGCCCGATCCCGCGGCCGCGCGCGCCAAGCCGCGGGTGCGGCTGGTGGGCGATTTGCCGAGCCCGCTGGACACCCGCGCCAGCCTCAGGTTTCTGAAGTCGAAGCTCATCGACGACGCCGATGCGGTGCAGTACCGCCCGCACTGGGTCGAGGTGTCGCCGGGGCATTTCGTGGCCGAGCACGACCCCGAGGAGCCCGCGCAGGCGGCGTGAGCGGACTTCTAGACATGCCTGACTAGTCGTATCTACTCCGGCGCCTAAACTTGCTGCACGCGCTGCCGCCTCACGGGGATAATTTGATGCGCCTTATCGCCACCACCGCCGCCTTGCTCATGCTTTCACTGAGCGCTGCAGCCCAGTCGCCGCCGCAACGGATCGAGCGCGGCGCGCTGCGTCTGGAGAACGTGCCGGAAACCCCGCCGGAGGTGGCCGAGCGGCTTAATCAATACGTCAACACGCGCAGCGCCGGTTTCGCCGATTGGCTGCCGGACGGCGGCGCGCTCATCACCACGCGCTTTGGCGACACCGTGCAGCTGCATCGCGTCGATCAGCCGATGGGCGCGCGCACACAACTCACGTTCTTCAGCGAGCGGGTGGCGGGCGCGCGCGTGCGGCCTGGCGCCAACACCGTGCTGTTCACCCGCGATGTCGGCGGCAACGAGAATTTCGGCGGCTACATGCTCGATCTCGGCAGCGGCCGCGCGAGCCTCATCACCGAACCGGGCACGCGCAACGAGGGCTTCATCTTCAGCGATGACGGGCGTCAGGTCGCCTGGTCGTTCGTGCCGGCGTCGGAGCCCAATTACGATGTATATGTCGGCGACCCCAACGACGCGTCGGCGCGTCGGCGCGTGTTCGACGGCGAGGGCGCGGTGTATCCGAGCGACTTTTCCGCCGATGGCGCGCGGCTGCTCATGCAGCGTTACATCTCGATCGCGGAAAGCCAGCTCTTCGTGCTTGACGTTGCCAGCGGCGCCATCACCCGCGTCACGCCCGATCTGAGGGTCGCTTATAGCGGCGGCGAATTCACGCCCGACGGCCGCTCCATCATCACGCTTTCGGACGAGAACTCGCAATTCCAGCGCCTGGTGCGCATCGATCTGGCGAGCGGAGCGCGCAGCGTGCTTTCAGGCGACCTCGGTTGGGGGATCGAGAGCTTTGACCTGTCGCCCGACGGGCGGGTGATCGCCTACGCGGTGAACGAGGCGGGCCGCTCGCGGCTGCAGCTCATGGATGCACGCACGCTGCGGGCGTTGCCCGCCCCGACGCTGCCCGCGGGCATCGTGTCGGGCCTGCTCTTCGACGCCAGCGGGCAGAGGCTGGGATTCTCGCTCAACAGCGCCACCGCGCCGGGCGATGTGTACAGCTGGGATCTGCGTCGCCGCCAACTCACGCGCTGGACGCAAAGTGAAACCGGCGGCATCCCGCAGGCGACGTTCGTGGAACCGGAACTGATCTCGTGGCGCTCCTTCGATGAGCGTGAAATCTCCGGCTTCATCTATCGGCCGCGGACGCCAGGGCCTCACCCGGTGGTGATCAACATCCACGGCGGTCCGGAGTCCCAGTTTCGGCCTGGGTTCTCGTCGACGATCCAATATTGGGTGAACGAACTCGGCATCGCCGTGATCGCGCCGAACGTGCGCGGTTCGGACGGCTACGGAAAGGAATTTCTGGCGCTCGACAATGGCGAACGGCGCGAGGATTCGGTGCGCGACATCGGCGCGCTGCTCGATTGGATCGCCGCGCAGGACAATCTCGATTCCAGCCGGGTCATCGTCTATGGCGGCTCCTATGGCGGCTACATGGTGCTGGCGTCGATGACCCACTACAACGACCGGCTGGCGGGCGCGGTCGATATCGTGGGCATATCGAACTTCGTGACCTTCCTGGAGAACACTTCAGGCTATCGCCGCGATCTGCGGCGCGCCGAATACGGCGACGAGCGCGATCCGCAAATGCGGGCGACGCTGGAGCGGATTTCTCCGCTGACCAACATCAATCGGGTGAGCAAGCCGATCTTCATCGTGCACGGCGCCAACGATCCCCGCGTGCCGGTGTCGGAAGCGGAGCAGGTGCTGGCGGCGGTGCGGCGCAATAACGCCGAGGCCTGGCTGATGATCGCCACCAATGAGGGCCATGGCTTTGCACGGCGCGAGAACCAGCAGGCGCAGCGCGAGGCGGAGACGCTGTTCTTTCAGCGCGTGCTCGGGAACAATTGAGCCGCGCACCGTTTGCGGGTGCGCGGCTCTTGTTGTTGTTGTACGGCCAGCGCTCAGTTGGCGCGGACGGGCTCGAGGTGATCGTTCGTCACCCAGCCTTGATTGCCATTTTCATCCTCGACTCGCCACCACACGCCTTCGCGTTCGCCGAGCGGGTAGAGCGCAGCGCCTGACGGCAGGGTGCGCAGCGTTGAGCCCGAGCCAGGGCCGGAACGCATGGCCGTGCGCTGGGTGGTCTGATAGGAGCGCTCGGGCGCCGCCGCGGCGGCCGACGTGCCGGTGTCGAGCACACCGAGCTGCATCACCAATTGCGTGTACGCATCGATGAAGGCCACCGTGACTACACGGCCGATTTCGGTGTCGGTGTAGCCGCCAATGCCGGCGCCGCCGCCGCCGAGGAAGCCGACGCCGCCCCAGGTGATGTTGCGGTTCTGGGCGTTGCCTTCGGTGGCGAAGGATTCCGTCGTCCGCACATTGGCGAGCGTCAGTGTGGTTTGCGCGGTTTGATTGCGCACGCCCAGCCCGCCGATCACGCCGCCGAGACGTCCGCCGACCACGCCGCCGACGGCTGCGCCCACGCCGCCGCCGCTGGAATTGTTGTCCTGCGCGATCACGTCCGCGAGCAGCACGTAGTCCGCTGCACGAATCTGGCCGCCGCCGACATTGGAGCCGCGCTGCAACTGACCGCCGCCGGCAAGTTCGCGCTCACGCATCGCGGCGTCGAGGCCGCGACCGCGTTCAACCACGGTGAAACAGCCCGATTGTTGCACGACGACGCGCAGGAGGCCGGCCGGCGGCTGCAAGTTGTAGCCGCGCCAGCCTTGGTGGGTGTCGCCGTCCTGGATCGAAACGGTGCCCAGATTGCGCGTGCAACGCGGCACCTGCGGGGTCGTGCTGGCGCTTGCGCGCGGGCCGCTCTGGGCCGCCGCTTCGGTTGCGGACAGACCGGCAGCGACCATGATCGCCATCGCCAACGCATTGAAAGCTCGACGCATTCTTGACCTCCATCCGAGCGCGCGCCGGACGTTTAGCGCTGGCGCGGCCAATCCCTCGCGACAGTGTTACCACACGGACAGGGCGTGGTCACGCGCCCCGCGAAGCCTCAAACGCGAACTTCCGACAGGCTTTCGGCGGCGTAGCCGGCAGCGCGCAGAGCCTGTGCGATTTCCGCTGTGTGTTCAGCGTCGCGAGCTTCGATTTCGATGTCGAACTCGACGCCCTTGGCCGGCGCGTCGAGCATCATGCGATGATGTTCGACCTGCAGGATGTTGCCGCCAAGATCGCCGATGATGCGGGCGACGGCGGCCAGGATGCCCGGGCGGTCGTCGCCGACAAAGCGCAGCACCGCGATGCGCCCCTCCCGCACCAGCGATCGCTCCAGCACCGAGGCGAGCAGGCGCGTATCGATGTTGCCGCCCGACAGCACCAGACCGGCTTTGGCGCCGCGGAAGCGCTCGGGCTGAGCGAGCATGGCCGCGAGCGCGGCGGCGCCGGCGCCTTCCGCAACGGTTCGCTCCGCGCTGATGAACAGCGCGATCGCGCGCTCGAACGCCTGCTCCTCCACGAGAATGATGTCTTCGATCAGCGGGTCTGCGAGCTTGAACGGAAGCGCCCCGACATGCTTGACGGCGATGCCCTCGGCGATGGTCTGGCCGCCGGCGCGCGCAACCTCGCCGCGGCGCTGCGCCGCCCATGACGGATACATCGCCGCTTCAACGCCGATGATGCGCAGGCTTGGCTTCATGGCTTTCGCCGCGATCGCCATGCCGGAGATCAGGCCGCCGCCGCCGATCGGAACGACAAGGATGTCGAGGTCGGGCGCATCGGCCAGCATTTCGAGCGCCGCCGTGCCTTGCCCGGCGATTACCGCTGCATCGTCGAAAGGATGCACGAACACGAGATTGCGCTCGTTGCGCAATTTCTGGGCGTGGGCGAAGGCGTCGTCGAAGGTGTCGCCCTCCAGCACGATCGCGGCGCCGCGGGCGCGCGTCTGCTCGACCTTCACGTTCGGGGTGTGGCGCGGCATCACGATGGTGGTCGGGATGCCGAGCGCTTGGCCGTGCTGAGCCACCGCCTGGGCGTGATTGCCGGCGGAAGCAGCGATGACGCCGCGCCGGCGTTCGGCGTCGCTGAGCGCCAGCAGCTTGTTGAGAGCGCCGCGCTCCTTGAATGCGCCGATCACGTGATGGTTTTCGTATTTCACCCACACTTCGGCGCCGGTGGCCTTGGACAGCGCAGGCGAATGCCGCGTCGCCGTGCGCGCTATCCGTCCCTCGATCCGCGCCGCGGCGGCGCGGATGTCATCGATGGTGACGGTGGTCCGGTTAAACAGATCAGTGGCGTGCATGGTGGATGCTAGGCCCGGCGTGCGAGGGTTTCAACGCGCGTCACCGGCCGCTCAGTTCACTGGACGCCCGGTTCTGCCAGCCACGAAGTCAGCGACCAAAGGCGCGAACGATTCGGCGCTGACCGCGATGTACTTCGGCGGCCCGCCGCCGGCCTCGCGAAAATTGGAGTCGACGCCCACCAGCACGTAGCGGTTGCCGCTGCGGATCAGGAAGCCCGAGCCGGAATCGCCGCGCGTGGTGTCGCAGGCGTGGGCGAAGGCGCCGTCTTCGAAGATGCGGATCGCGCGGCAGCGGACATTGCCCGACAAGGTGTCGCCGGTGTCCCAGGAATAGCCGGCTTGATAGAGTTCTACCAATTCAGGCGCGGCGCGTTCTCGCGCGGTGAACGCGCGCACGCGGGCGAAACCGAGTGTGGCGCCAAGCGGCTGGTCGAGCCTGATCAGCGCCCAATCGAGCCCGTCAATGGCGTCAGACGTGCCGAAGCGCTGATAGTCGAACAGGGGGCTGACGAGATAAGCGGTGGCGTTGGCGCGCGCGCCGCCATTTTCGGCCACGAAGACGCCGCGCGCACTGGGCCCCGCTTCGGAGCTGATGCAGTGCGCCGCCGTTGCGATGACGTCGCGCGCGATCAGGGTGGCGGTGCAGGCTTCGCCAGCGCTGTTGGTGAAGCGCCCCATGAAGCGCCAGGGCGCCTGGGTTGCGTCCACGCGGACGCGATCGTCGTTGCCGAAGAAATGGTCGTAGATGGTCATCGGGCGCGCCCGCCCGAGGCAATCGGAGCGATCGGTGCGGGCATCGCAGGCGCCTGAACGGCCTTCGCCGGGTTCTTCGCAGACATCGTTGAACGCAGTGGGGCAGGAATCGGTCTGGTTGCGAAGATGGGCGACGGTTGTGCAATCGGCGCGATCGGTGGCCGGTAGGCACTGGCCGGTGCCGATAAAGGCCTCGTCGCAGACGCCGTTATTGGCGGTTTCGCAGGTGTCGTCCTCCACCCCGTCGCGCAGCCGCCAGCAATCGGAGCGGTCGGTTCCGGCGCCGCAAGCGCCGGTGCCAAGGCCAGGCTCGTCGCACTCGTTGTCGTTGGCCCAGCGGCAGC
>CAZNTI010000031.1:0-5550 GCA_964575885.1 uncultured Terricaulis sp. | reverse complement strand
GCTTCTGGCTTCGGGGGCCGCCCCTGCTTGGGGCCAAGCCTCGCGTGCGTGACCGGCGAGAGCCCTGCGGCGCTGGCGTGGTCGCGGTGCGGTTCCAGCGCGACGCCGATGGCAACGCAAGCAGCGATCGCCGCGATGGCCGCTAGAACCCGCATGCAATTCTCCCCAAACGCCTATAGCGGCCAAGACCCTAGCCCGCGCACGCGCCGGGCGGAAGCCGCGCGCGCGGGCTTGATCTTGCCCACCCAGTCTGGAACAAGCCGCGCCAATGAGCGCCCCGATCCTGCATCTCGGCAACAAGAACTACTCGTCGTGGTCGATGCGGCCGTGGCTGGCGCTGAAGTGGGGCGGCATCGGCTTCACGGAGAACGTCATTCCGCTTGGCGGCGAGGGCTACGGGCGCTCCGAGATCGCCGCGGTGCGGGCGGTGTCGCCCAGCGGGCGGGTGCCGGCGCTGCACCTGGGCGACGCGATCATCTACGAAAGCCTGGCGATTTGCGAATGGGCGGCCGAGCAGACGCCGTCGCTCTGGCCTGCCGACGTGGTGGCGCGCGCGCAGGCGCGCTCGGCCGCATGCGAAATGCATGCAGGCTTTGCCGCACTGCGGCGCGACATGTCGATGAACATCCGCCGCCGGCTCGAGCGCGCGCCGGACTGGCCAGGAGACACCCGCGCCGATCTGCAGCGCCTGTTTGCGCTTTGGGGCGGCTTGCGCGCCCGCTACGGCGGCGACGGCCCGTTCCTGTTCGGTGCGCGTACGATTGCGGATGCGATGTTTGCGCCGGTGGCGACACGGCTGCGCACCTACGCCGTCGACGCGCCCGAGGCGGCTGAAGCCTATTGCGCGACGATCTTCGCCGACGCCGCCTTCCAGGAATGGGAGCGGGACGCCCGCGCCGAGCCATGGACCATCGAACCAACGGAAGCGCTCTACCGATGATCAGAAATCTTGCGGCGGCGCTCGCGCTTGCAATGCTCGCGGCCTGCGGCGATGGCGGCAGCGATGTCATGCGCGAGATCGAGCAGGCGGAGAAGGCTAACGCCGAGACCGCAGCTGAAGCTGGCTCGCGGTCTAGCGAGTGGCTGGCTGAGGTGCAGGGCCAGCCTGGCGTCGAGGCGCGGCCTTCGGGGCTGCTGATCGAACGGCGCGCGCGCGGACGCAATCAGTCGCTGCCGCGGCCAAGCGAAGAGGCCGCGGTGCTGGTGCACTACGAGGGCAGGCTCGCCGACGGCACGGTGTTCGATTCGTCTTTTGCGCGCGGCCAGCCGGCGGAGTTTCCGCTGGGCGCAGTTGTGCCAGGCTTCTCTGAAGCGATCCAGCAGATGCGTCCCGGCGATGAGATCGTCGCCACCTTCCCCCAGGAACTAGGCTACGGTCCGCGCGGCAGCCCGCCTGACATTCCTCCGGGCGCGGCGCTGCAGTTCCGCATTGTGCTGCTGGCGTTTCAGGAGCCGGGCGGGCGGGTCGTGCAGGCGCCGTGAGCGCGATCGCGCCGACGCTCGAGATTTTGGAACGGCTGATCGCGTTCGACACCACGTCGCGCCACTCCAATCTCGCGTTGATCGCGTGGGTGGAAGGGTTTCTGGCCGAGCGCGGCGTCGCCTCTACCCGCGTGGCCAATGCGGACGCCACGAAAGCCAATCTTTACGCGGTCGTCGGCCCCGAAGCGCCCGGCGGCGTCGTGCTGTCGGGGCACACGGATGTGGTGCCGGTCGACGGCCAGCCCTGGAGCACCGATCCGTGGACGCTCACCGAGCGCGACGGCAAATTCTACGGCCGCGGCACGGCGGACATGAAAAGCTTTCTGGCGCTGGCGCTGGCGCATGTCGATGCGGCGCTCGCCGCGCCGCTGAAGCAGCCGTTGATCCTGGCGTTCTCTTATGACGAGGAAGTGGGGTGCCTGGGCGCGCCGGCGCTGATCGCCGAGATCGTGCGCGCCGCCCCGAGGCCGGCGGCGGTGATCGTCGGCGAGCCGACCTCGATGCGCGTGGTGTCCACGCATAAAGGCAGCCGCTCGTTCGAGGTCGAGGTAATCGGGCGCGCGGCGCATTCGAGCCTGCCTGACGCGGGCGTTTCCGCGATCATGGAAGCGCTGAAGCTGATGCAGTTCGTGGTCGATACCGGCGCTGCGGCGCGCGCCGCGACGCACGCGCATTTCTCGCCGCCAGGGCCGACCTTGACCATCGGGCTGGTTGAAGGCGGCACGGCGGCCAACATCCTGGCGCGGCAGTGCCGCTTCGTCTGGGATTTGCGTTGCCCCGTGTCGGCGGAGGCCGATGCGATCGAAGCGCGCTTCCGCGAAGCCGCCGCCGCACTCGACGCTGACATCAAGGCCCGCGCGCCGGAGGGCGGCGTAAGCGTGCGCCGCCGCTCCAACATTGTGGAGCTCGCCATCGACAGCGACAGCGCCGCCGAGGCGTTGGCGCGCGCGCTCACCGGCGACAATGAAGTGCGGGCGGTGTCGTATGCGGCTGAAGCGGGCCTGTTCCAACGCGCCGGCATCCCGGCGGTGATCTGCGGACCAGGCTCGATCGAGCAAGCGCACCAGTGCGACGAATGGATCGAGCGCACGCAGATCGAAGAGGGCGCACGGTTCATGCGCAATTTGATTGCGCGGCTTAGCGCGTGAGCACGCTACGCGCAGCGCTTGCCGCCGCGGCATTGGCGAAGGCGATGAAGCCGTGAATGCGGAAATTGTGGTCGCGGCGGGCGTACTCGAGCGCTGCGCCGTCCAGCCCCATGATGCCACCGCCCGCGGCTGAAAGGATCGCGTGGCCGGCGGCGGCGTCCCATTCGCACACATCGCCGAAGCGCGGGTAGAGATCGGCTGCGCCCTCCGCCAGCCGGCAGAACTTGATCGAGGAGCTTGCATGCGCGGCGACGCCGTTCAGCGCGGCGATGAACGCGGCGGTCTTCTCGTCGCGGCCCGAATTCTCGGAGGCTATCACCCGCCAGCCGCCGGCAGGGCGCTCACGCGCGGCGTAGATCGGAGCCAGCGGCGAAAGCGGCGAAGCGGTCTCGATGTCGCAGCGCGCTGCGAGCGCGCGGCCCGGTTCGCCTGCGAACAGCTCGCCGGTGGCGGGCGCGTAGACCACGCCCATGATCGGCGCGCAGGCTTCGATCAGCGCGATGTTGACGGTGAATTCGTCGCCGCCTTTGGCGAACCCGCGGGTGCCGTCCAGTGGATCGACGCAGAAGAAGCGCGCGCCGCACTCAGGTATGCGCCCGCCCGAGGCGGCCTCTTCGCCCAGCATCGGCACGCCGGGCGCAAGCCGCGCCAAGCCGTCCTCGATGATCGCTTCGGCGCGCTGATCGGCGATGGTCACGATGGAGCCGTCGAGCTTGGTTTCGGCGGCGAAGCCAGCCTTGCGCACGTCCATGATCTCGCGCCCGGCCGCGAGCGCCAGCGCGATGAGATCGTCCAGGGCGAGAGCGGGAGAGGAAGCCATGGCCGCGGAAATGCGCACGCCGCGCGCCGCTAGTCCAGCGCGTCGGGGCTGCCGGCGCGCAGTTCGCGCAGCCACGTCGCCGCCGACGCGTCGCTCGGCGCGCGCCAATCGCCGCGCGGACTCAAGGCCCCGCCGGAGACGAGCTTAGGGCCGTTGGGGACCGCTGAGCGCTTGTACTGGTTCGCGAAGAAGCGGCTGAGGAAGAGTTCGAGCCAGGCCCGCAGCTCTTCGTAGGAATACTTCTCGCGCCAGGCGTTCCAGGCCAGGAACAGCACCTTGCTGGGGCGCAGCCCGTAGCGGGTGAGGTAGTAGAGGTTGAAGTCCTGCAATTCGTAAGGGCCGATCGCAGCCTCGGTGCTTTGCGGGCTTTCGCCGGGAATGAGTTCCGGGCTGATCTCGCCCGCGGCGATATCGAGCAGGGTCTTCGAAGCGGCGGCTTCGAACAGTTCGGTCGCGGCCGCCCAGCGGATCAGATGCGTGATCAGCGTTTTCGGAGCCCCGGAATTGACGTTGTAGTGCGACATGTGATCGCCGACGCCGTAGGTGCACCAGCCCAGCGCCAGCTCGGAAAGATCGCCGGTGCCGACGACGAAGCCGCCTTCCTTATTAGCGAGGCGGAAGAGGTAGTCGGTGCGCAAGCCGGCTTGCACGTTCTCGTAGGCGATGTCGTACACCGGCTCGCCGCGCGCGGCGGGATGGTCGAGATCCTCCAGCATGCGCTGCGCCAGCGGCTCGATCGACACCTCGCGCGCGTCGACGCCCAGCGCCTGCATTAGCGCCCAGGCGTTGGCCTTGGTGGCGGCGCTGGTGGCGAAGCCCGGCATGGTGACGCCGACGATGTTGCGGCGCGGCATCCCCAAGAGATCGAAAGCGCGTGCGGCGACGATGAGGGCGTGCGTGGAATCGAGGCCGCCGGACACACCGATCACCACACGCTGGGCCTGCGTCGCTTCGATCCGCTGCGCCAGGCCCGAGACCTGAATGTTGTAGGCTTCGAAGCAATCGCGGTCGCGGCGTGCGGGATCGTCGGGCACGAACGGAAAGCGGCTGATCGGGCGCTGCAGCGCGAGCGCGCCGGCCGGCGGGTGCAGGTCGAACCCGATCTGGGTCCATTCGACCAGCCGGGTCTTTTCGCGCGCGGCGGCGTCGCGGAAGCTTGAGAGCCGGCGCCGCTCCTGGGCGATGCGCCCGACATCGATATCGGCCAGCACCAGCGCCGGCGTGCGCGCGAAGCGTTCGCCTTCGGCGATCAGATGGCCCAATTCGTAAGCCACGATCTGGCCGTCCCAAGCGAGGTCGGTGGTGCTTTCGCCGCGGCCTGCGGCGGCGAACACGTAGGCTGCAGTGCAGCGCCGCGATTGGGAATCGCAGAGCACCTTGCGCTCCTCGGATTTGCCTATGGTGACGTTGGAGGCCGACATGTTGAGCAGAAGCGTGGCGCCGGCGAGTGCGCCGTAGGTGGACGGCGGCAGCGGCGCCCAGAAATCCTCGCAGATCTCGATGTGAAAGCTGAAATCGGCGACGTCGCCGGCGGTGAACAGAACGTCTGCGCCGAAGCTTACGCTCTCGCCGCAGAGCTCTATGGTGAATTCCTCGGTGTCGGCGGCGTCGGCGAAATAGCGCTTTTCGTAGAATTCGCGATAGTTCGGTAGGTAGCTCTTGGGAACGACGCCCAGGATTTCGCCCTGGTGGATCGCTACAGCGCAGTTGAACAGCGCCCCGCGCACCCGCACCGGCGCGCCCACGATCAACACCGGAAACAGGCTGGCGCTCGCCGCCTTCAGTCGCGCAAGCGCTGCCTCCACCGCGTCGAGCAGCGCGTCCTGCAACAGCAGATCGTCGATGGCGTAGCCCGAGAGCGACAATTCCGGCGTCAAAAGCAGGGCCGCGGACTGATCGTGAGCCTGGCGCGCGAATTCAAGGATCGCTTCGGCGTTGCGGGCAGGGTCGGCGGCGGCAACCACCGGCGCGCAGGCCGCGACACGCACGAAGCCGTGTGTGTAAAGCGACTTGAAGCGCGCCGCTGGCGTTAACGCCGGCGAAGCTTTGCGTGAGCCCATGGCGGGCGTATTACACCATTATGCTCATTAAGACTATAAG
>CAZNTI010000030.1:0-12147 GCA_964575885.1 uncultured Terricaulis sp. | reverse complement strand
GCCAAACAGCCCCAACTCAACGAACGTCTAGATTTCCGCCGCCCCGGTCCGATGCGGAAGTTTCTTGCGCGCGCGCGCGGCCTGAAGCCGGCCGGCGACCGGCTTGCCGCAGCCGCGTGAGCAGAAGGCGACGATGCCCGACCAGCAATTCTTCTCGCAACTCGCGTTCGCGTTCTTGGTGGCGCTGATGGGCGCGTTGATCGGGGGCTTCGTGCGCTGGGGCGGCGTGCGGCAGGACCGGCGCCTGAAGCTCACGCTCGATTTGTACGATGAATTCCACAATCCGCTCTTCTACCATTTGCGTGAGCTCGCGCATGAAACTCTGGAGCGGCATGGACCGATGCCGGCGGCGTACGAGATCGCACAGGGCGATGCGCGCGAAGCGGTCGCCTCGATCGTGCACTTCTGGGAGAAGGCCGCGCAGCTCATGCGAGTCGGCGCGCTGGACGAAACGTTGATGCGGCGCTTCTTCGCGCAATATGCGCGCTGGTGGGATGCGCTGTTGTGTACGCACCAGGATGCGCTTGCCGATCCGGAGTGGGGCGCAAGCCTGCGGGACATCAATTGGCTCTTCGCGCGGCTGAAACGCGGCGAGCGGCAGGGGCGGCGAAGATGAAGTACGCAAATATCTCCCCAGCAAGCGGGGCGCGCGTTGGGGGAGTCACGATATGAAATACACACTTTCCTGGCTTAAGGAGCACCTCGCAACCGACGCTTCGATCGAGGCGATCGTCGAGCGCATGACCATGGCCGGCCTTGAGGTCGAGAGCGTCGAGAACGCCGCCGAGACGCTCAAAGCTTTCACGGTGGCGCGCATCGTGAGCGCGGCGAAACATCCCAACGCCGACAAGCTGCAGGTGTGCCAGGTCGATACCAAGGACGGCCGGCTGGAGATCGTGTGCGGGGCGCCGAACGCGCGCGCAGGGCTGGTCACCGCGTTCGCGCCGATCGGGACGTATATCCCCGGCTCAGGCATCACCCTGGAGGCGCGCCCGGTGCGCGGCGTCGTTTCGAACGGCATGCTGTGCTCGGGGGCCGAGCTTCAACTCGACAGCGACGCCGACGGCATCCTCGAACTTGATCCAGACCTGAAGGTCGGCACGCCGCTTGCGGACGCACTCAACCTCAACGATCCGGTGATCGATATCGAAGTGACGCCCAACCGGCCTGATTGGCTGGGCGTCGCCGGCATCGCGCGCGATCTGGCTGCGGCCGGCGTCGGTAAGGTCACGACCAAACCGGTGCTTGGCGTGCCGCCGCGTTTTGAATCGGGGCTCAAGATCGCCAATGACGACCCCGAAGGCTGCCCGCTTTATGGCGCGCGCCTCATTCGCGGCGTGAAGAACGGGCCCTCGCCGGCTTGGCTGCAGCAGCGCTTGCGCGCCATCGGGCTCAGACCGCGCTCGATCCTGGTCGATATCACCAACTTCCTGTCCTATGACCGCGCGCGTCCGATCCATGTGTTCGACGCCGATAAGGTGAGGGGCGTGCTGCGCGTGCGCCGCGGGCGCGAAGGAGAAAGTTACAAGGCGCTCGACGGCGTCATTTATGACGTCGGGCCAACCATGTGCTGCAACGCCGATGACGACGGCGTGCTCGGGCTCGGCGGCGTGATGGGCGGAGAAAGTACGGGCGTTTCCGACGCCACGGTCAACGTCATCGTCGAAAGCGCCTATTTCGATCCTGCGCGCAGCCACGCCACCGGCCGCGCCACCGGCATCGCCTCGGATGCGCTCTATCGCTTCGCGCGCGGGGTCGACACCGGCTTCACCGTGCCTGGCCTCGAACTGGCGACGCGCATGATCCTTGACCTTTGCGGCGGCGAGCCCGGCGAAATCGTGCTCGCAGGAACCGAGCCCGCGCCGCCTGCGCCGGTGACCTTCGATCCCGATAGGGTGCGCCAGCTTGCCGGCATCGACGTCAAGCCCACGCGCGTGCGCGCGGTGCTGAAGGCGCTGGGCTTTGACTCCAATGCCGAAGGCGAGGGCTCCAGACGCCTGATCGTGCATCCTCCCACCTGGCGGCGCGACATCGAGGGGCCGGCGGACCTGGTCGAGGAGGTCGCGCGCATAGAGGGCTACGACAAGATGCCCGAAAATCCGCCGCCGCGCGCCGCCGGCTTCCGCGCACCGCCCGCCGGCGTCGGGGAAAGCCGCATGCGTCTGGGCCGACGCGCTGCGGCGTCGCTCGGCTATCTGGAGGCGGTGACATGGAGCTTCTGCTCCCGCTCGCAGGCGCAAGCGTTCGGCGGCGGCGCAGCGGAGCTGCTGATCGCCAATCCGATCGCCAGCGATCTCGATTGCATGCGGCCCTCGGCTTTGCCCGCGCTGCTCATCGCCGCGCAAAAAAACGCCGACCGCGGTTTCGACGATGCGCGCCTGTTCGAGGGTGGCCCGATTTATCGCGACGCCTCCGACGCTGGCCAGGAGCGGGTGATCGCCGCGGTGTGGCGCGCGCGACCGCCCCGCCACTGGCGCGCAACCGCCCAGCCCGACGTATTTGACATGAAGCGCGATTGCCTGGCGGTGCTGGAGGCGCTCGGTGCGCCGGTGGCGTCGCTGCAGACGGCGCCCGAAGGGCCGGCGCATTGGCGTCCGGGGCGGGTCGGCAGCTTGAAACTCGGGCCCAAAACCATGGCGGTGTTCGGCGAGATTCATCCTCGTGCGCTGAAGTCCATCGACGTCGAGGCCCCGGCGCTGGCGTTCGAGATCTTCGTGGATGCCCTGCCGGCTCCGCGCGCCAAGGCGGCCCGCGCCAAGCCGCCGCTGGAAAAGTTCGACCAGATGCCGCTCACCCGCGACTTTGCGTTTGTCGTCGATGACACGGTGGCGGCCGCTGACCTGGTGCGCGCCGCCTTCGGCGCCGACAAGCAGCTCATCGCCGACGTTTCGCTGTTTGACGTCTATCGCGGCGAGCGCATCGCCTCGGGCAAGAAGTCGCTCGCCATCGAGGTGACGCTGCAGCCGCGCGAGAAAACCCTGACCGATGCCGAGATAGAAGGCGCAAGCGCCAAGATCGTGAGCGCGGTGATGAAGGCGACCGGCGGGGTGCTGCGGGGCTAAGCTGCCTGCGAATTGAAAGCGGACCGCGGAGGGGGAGCATCCTCCGCGGCCCGCTTAAGGGTCGCCGGTCGTTTGGGAGCAGATTACGAAACGATCTGGGCGGCCTGGGAGAGGGTGGCCAAGGCCATCGGCGCGAACACGCAGCAGGCGCTGATGAGGGCGAGGAATTTGGTCATGGTCGGAGCTCCGATCAGGCGACGATTTGCGCGGCTTGGCTGAGGGTGGCGAACGCCATCGGGGCGAACACTGCGCAGGCGGCGATCAGGGCGTAAAACTTGGTCATTTCGGTTGCTCCTCTTGTCGAAGCGCCATCGCTTCGATGAAGAGACCCTACCGGGGCGCTTACCCTGTCGCTGTGCCCGCGGTCACGCTCTTATCGACCTTGGAGTTCCTCCCCATGCACCCCTGGCTTCTTCTCGTCCTGGCCGGCCTGTTTGAGATCGTTTGGGCCGTGGGGCTCAAATACGCGGAGGGCTTCACGCGCCCGCTGCCGAGCGCCATCACCATCGCCGCCATGGTCGCGTCAATGTACCTGCTCGCCGAGGCCGCGCGCCACCTGCCCATCGGCGCCGCCTACGCGGTATGGACTGGCATCGGCGCCGTCGGCGCAGCGCTCCTGGGGATCGTCTTGTTCGGCGAGAGCGCCAGCGCCCTGAGGTTAGGCTCGATCGCCCTCATCATCGCCGGCATCGCCGGCTTGAAGCTGACGACGCCGGGTTAGCCGCTTGCGGGCCCCGAGCCGCGCGCGCTCTAATGCGCGGGAGGGGAGTCGACATGCCGCTCATCAAGCGCAAACACGCCACCGCCAAGGCTTACGTTCACGATTGGCTTGAGCCCGACCAGCCGGGCGGGCTCAATTTCTTTTCGAGTTCGATCATCTTTCTCGTCATTCTGAGCCTCGGTTCGCTGGCGCTTGAGTCCGAAGCTATGCGCGCCGATAGCGGGCTGCCGCTGCACATCGTTATCGGCGGCGCCCAAGTCGCGCTGCGCGACGTCTTGTTTTGGACCAACGCCTTCGTCGTTGTGGTGTTCGCAGTGGAGTTCGCCCTGCGCTTCTGGTCGGAGGGCGAAAACCCCCAACACGCCGGCGTCGGCGGGCGGCTGCGCTTTCTGCTGCAACCGGTGACGATCGCCGACATTCTGGCGTTCCTTCCGGAACTCATCGCCATGCTGTTCTTTCCCGCGTTGACCGGAGGCTGGCAGGCGGCGCTGCGCGCGCTGCGGCTGTTCCGGTTGTTCAAATTGGCGCGCTTCGTGCCGGCATTCGCCATCGTGGGGGCGGCGGTACGGCGCGCGTGGGCGCCGCTCATGGCGGCGCTCGCGGTGGCTGCGGCGCAGCTCTACATCGCCGCAATGATGCTCTACTACATCGAAGGCGACACCAAGCCCGAACAATTCGGCTCGATCTTGCGCGCCCTTTGGTGGGCGGTGGTGACCCTCACCACCGTCGGCTACGGCGACTTTTATCCCGACACGGCCTGGGGCCGGGTGGCGGCGGGGCTGGTGGCGCTCGCGGGCGTCGGCATTGTGGCGCTGCCGACCGGCATCCTGGCCTCCTCGTTTGCCGAAGAATTTCGCGAACGCCTGGAACAGGAACGCCGGGGCCCGCCGCGCGATTGATCAGCGCGGCGGGGCCGAGAGATTGACGCGCCGCACTTCCAGCACACGCTCGCCGCTGACAGCGCCTTCGATCAGCTCAGTGCCCGAAAGCCCCAGCACGCGCTGGCCGATGAAAAGCGCGCGCGTGTTGCCGTACCAATCGACGCAAGAAACTTCGCAGCGATAGCCCGGATGCACCGCGTTCGGCCGTGCTTCGAGCTGACCGGCGCTGACCAGCGCGCCAGACGCATCGGCGGCGATGAAGCTTATGTCGGAGGCGCCGCTGCGCCACACCCAGCGCCCCGCCTGTTTGCTCGCGGTGACGGTTGGCAGGCCCATGAGGCCGGCGCCATCCTCGCCCATCAGGCTGTTGAAGGCGTGGCTGCGGTTTTCCGACTCATAGCGGCCCGCGAGCAGCGTCGTCCCCGCGATGCGCGGCTGCCTGGCGAGGTCGAGCAGCGATACGCTCAAGCCAGCATTGGTGCGATAGCCGGTGAGAACGATGTCGTCGCCGGCGCGCTCGATGCGCATCACGCCGTGCGGGGCTTCGAGTTGCACCGGAGCGCTTGGGCGCGCCACGGGCAGCGCGATCACGCGCGCCGTGCGCGCGGGCTCGCCGTCAGCGGGGGGGTAGGAGCTGGTGCTGGCGCGGCCGCCATAGACCACGTGGGTGTCGGTGAAGCGCACTTCGTACTCGCGCGCCTGCGGGCTGGGCGCTGGCGTGTAAGCACGCGACGGCGCCTGCGCCGGGCTTGTGCTGAAAGCGCTGAGCGGGGTGTGAAAGTAGCGGATCTGTTCGCGATCGGAGGTGCAATTGTCGAAATCGAGCAAGGCCCGGAATTCCGCTTGCGTAGCGTCCATGGCGAGCTGGCTGTCGGGGCGCCCGCGCACGTGCAACGCCCTCAGGCCGGGCGCGTCTAGGCCGATCTGGTAGAGCGTCGCCGGCAGCGCCGCGGAACCGTCGCCGCAGGCGCTGCCCGCGAGATCGCCGTACAGCGTCGGCGACGCCCACAGGAAGATATCCGAGGTGGACACGAAAAACTCGCGCTCGCTGGCGCCAACGAAGGCGGTGGTGCGGCACTCCAACTCGTCGCCGCGGTCGGGGCCGCCGAGCGGACACACCGACACCGAGTGCACCACCGGCGCGCGCGTTGACTGCACCGGCTTATGGATGTCGCGCGCATCGAACAGACGCACGCCGGCCGTGGTGATGGCGCGGTGATCGTCGTCGCGCAGCCAGCGGCGCACCAGCGGCCATGTCATCGGCGCTTCGGTATTGAGGTAGGCGATGTTGAGCGGCGTGTAGATCACCAGATTGCCGTTCACCAGCCGGGTGGCGTAATTCTCGGTGTCGTAATAATCGTTCGAGGAAATGTAATACGCGGTCTCCAGCGTGAGCGCGCCGTTGTCGGCCAGCGAAAACACCGTGATCTCGGAGGCGCGTTCGACGTAGGAATAGCCGGTGACCAGCACGCGATTGCCGCTCACCAGCATCTCGTCGTACCAGCTGCTGCGGCGCGGATCGCGATAGACGTTGGCGCGGCTAGCCAGCTGCAAGCCCGGCTGTCCGCCGGGTCTGGTGTCGACCACAAAGAGACGCCCGTCCTGCAGCACCACGAGAAAGCGCCCGATCATCTTGACGATGCCGCCCTCGTCCACGCCGCGGGTCTGAACGTTGGTGATGGAGCTGGCCTCGGGGGCGGCGCCGCTCATGTCGCTGCGGCTCAGGCTCGCGCCGAATGCATTCGAGACTTGGGCAGTCGGCGCAGAAAGGGTGGGGCTCGGCGCGGCCATGGGCGGCGGCGGCGGCGGCGGGGGTGGGATCGCGCCGTAGTCGTAAGCGGCGCTGCGGCGCCGGTTTGCCCCTTGCACCGCCCGCACGTAGCGCATGAACTCGGCTTCGTCGGCAAAGCGTTCGAGCTGGCGCCAGACCGGGGGATCACTGCTGACGGCGCGGTCCTTGCGGTCCTGCGCCGACGCCGATGTAGTCAAAACCGCAAGCGCCGCCAGCGCCGCCACGATACGCGATGCCATGAAGTCCTCCCGACGCGGGCGAACCCAACACCTGATTGTGGCGGCGTTGCGATCTAATTACGTCGGCGCAAGGCGTCAGAACGGATTGAGGCGCCGGCGCCGCGAGTAGGCGAGATAGCCGATGCTCGCCCCCAGCCGCAACCCGACGCCCGCGCGCATCGGCGCCAGCGTCACATCCATGTCGTCGCGGCGCTGGTAATTTACGCCAACGCCGCCGATGAAGTAGGCCGAGCCGTCAACCCCGGGAAAGCGGTGAAAGATCTGATCGGGATCGCGCATGTTGTACACCAGTGTAAACACCTTGGAGGCGTTGCCGCCGGTGTCGAAGCCGATCGACGGGCCTTGCCAAAAAACACGCGTGGCGCCCTGCATGCGACGCAAGCGCAGGCGGCCGTCGCCGTAGCGTAGGCCGACGCCGACCGCGCCCGAACCTTCCTCACCGGCGATGTAGCCGTTCGGGCGGCCGAGATCCTCGAACACGTGGCTGACGACCGCAGCGACGCCCTCGGCCCCGGCGCCGAAGAAATCCTCGGCGGCCTCGACGATCTCGGGCTCGGAATAGGTGTCGTTGCTCTGCGCCAACGCTGAGCCGGGCGCCAACGCGCTGGCGCCGAGGCCGAGCGCGACGGCGCGGCGGGAGAATTGATCAGCCATGGAAGCCTCCTGATCTCGCTTGCGCCCTTATGTACGCGCCCTGCCGTCGGAATCCAGAGTTCGCACTCCAGCGCCGCGCATGACCGCTGTCACGGCGGCGGCGCCGCAACTGGGCTTAGTGCCTTCAGCCGTATCATGGTGAGCGGCGTGAACACTGGGAAAATGGTATGACCCGTCCTGTCCTTCTGGCCGCCCTCGCCGGGCTTGCCTTCAGCGTTTTCACCCTCGCGCCGGCTTCGGCGCGCGGCTTCGACGAGCCGCCCTCGCAACGGGTCAGCTACGCTGACCTGAATGTCGACAGCGAGGCGGGCGCGCGCGTATTGCTGCGCCGCATCCGGGCGGCGGCCGAGAATGTCTGCACTCTCGATACGCCGCTGACCTCGGCGCGGGCGCACCGCATCGCGCGCGCGTGCGTCAGCGACGCGACCCGGCGTGCGGTCACCGCGATCGATCGTCCGGCGCTGACCGCGGTCTACGAGGGTCGCCGCTTCACGATGTATGCAGGGCTTTGAACGCTGACCGGCGGCAGGCGGCGCCCGCCGCCGCCTGCGCTCACGCGCCGAGGGCGTTCTCGGACTCAAAGCGTCCGATGGCCATGAAGCGCTCGCGCCGCTGCGCGCGCACTTCAGCCGGGCTGAGCGGGGACAAAGCGTCAAGCGCCTCAGCGACGCGTGCGCCGACCTTGGCGACCGCCGCGCCCGGTTCCCGATGCGCGCCCCCGATCGGCTCGGCGACGATCTCGTCGATGACCTCGAGCGCCAGCAGATCCTGGGCGGTGATCTTCATCGCCGCGGCGGCGTCCTTGGCGCGGGCGGCATCCTTCCAAAGAATGGACGCCGCCCCTTCTGGACTGATCACCGAGTAAATCGAGTGCTCAAGCATCAGCACGCGATTGGCGGCGGCGATGGCGATGGCGCCGCCCGAGCCGCCCTCGCCGGCGATCACCGCCACCATCGGCACGCCCAAGGTGATGCAGCGTTCAGTGGAGCGCGCGATCGCTTCGGCCTGACCGCGCTCCTCGGCGCCGATGCCGGGATAGGCGCCCGCGGTGTCGACAAAGCTCACCACCGGCAGCGAAAACTGCTCGGCGAGGTTCATCAGGCGCACCGCCTTACGGTAGCCTTCGGGGCGGGCCATGCCGAAATTGTGCTTGAGCCGGTCCTGGGTGGTGCGGCCCTTCTCGTGGCCCAGCACCAGCACCGGCCGGCCCAAGAGCTTGCCGGCGCCGCCCAGGATGGCGGCGTCTTCGCCGAACTTGCGGTCGCCCGAAAGCTCGACGAAGTCGGTCACCAGCGCTGCAACGTAATCCCGGAAGCGGGGGCGCTCCGCGTGTCGCGCCACTTGGGTTTTTTGCCATGGATCGAGCTTGGCGTAGATGGCGGCGAGCTGGGACTCGGCTTTGGCCTTGAGCCTCGAAAGCTCCACGCCTTGGGAGATTGCGTCCGCGCCCGAGGCCTCGGCGAGTGCGGCCAGCTCCTCGATCTTGGCCTCGATCTCGGCCACCGGTTTTTCGAAGTCGAGATATGTGCGCAAAACCTGGCCCCGGCCGGAAAGCGCCGGACATTACTCGCCTGGCGCATTGCTTCAAGGTTAAGCGCCGCGACGCCGCAGCCGATTGCGCCGCCGGCCGGCTGCAGCCATGCTGCACATGCGAAGTAACGCTTTCGTTTACAGCGACGCGGTAGCGGAGAAGGTGAGGGAGCCACGATGAAACCGCCACGCCAGTTCTTTGCGCCGCTTGCCGCGGGCGCGCCGCAACCTCTGCGCGAGCTGCCGGTGCGGCTGGAGCGCATGATCCATTTCGTGCCGCCGCATCTGGAGAAAGTCCGCGCCAAGGTTCCCGAGTTCGCCGGCCAGGTGGATGTCGTGCTGGCCAATCTCGAGGACGCCATTCCGGCCGAGGCCAAAGCCGCAGCACGCGCCGGCGCCGTCGAGATGGGCAACATGCATCTGGGCGAGGCGCGCTTTTGGAGCCGGGTCAACGCGCTCAATTCGCCCTGGCACCTCGATGACGTGACCGCGCTGGTCGGCGAGGTCGGCGAGAAGCTCGACGTGATCATGGCCCCGAAGGTCGAAGGCCCATGGGACATTCATTACCTGGATCAATTGCTGGCGCTGCTTGAAGCCAGGCATCGCGTGAAGAAGCCCATCCTCATTCACGCCATCCTCGAAACCGCCCAAGGTGTCGCCAATGTCGAGAGCATTGCGGGCGCGTCGCCGCGCATGCAGGGCATTTCGCTGGGGCCGGCCGATCTGGCCGCGTCGCGCAAGATGAAAACGACCCGTGTCGGCGGCGGGCATCCGAGCTATCGCGTGCTGTCCGACCCGAACGCCGATGGGGCCCCGCGCGAAAGCGCGCAGCAGGATCTCTGGCACTATACCTTCGCCAAGATGGTCGACGCCTGCGCCATGCACGGCATAAAGCCATTCTATGGCCCATTCGGCGCCATCGACGACGCCGAAGCTTGCGAGCAGCAATTCCGCAATGCGTTTCTCATGGGCTGCGCCGGCGCCTGGACGCTCCACCCAAGCCAGATCGCTGTGGCCAAGCGCGTGTTCACGCCGGCCGTGGAGGAGGTGAAATTCGCGCTGCGCATCTTGGAAGCGATGCCCGATGGCGCGGGGGTGGCGATGCTTGACGGTAAGATGCAGGACGACGCCACCTGGAAGCAGGCCAAGGTGATGGTGGACCTGGCGCGGCTGGTGGCGGCGAAAGAGCCGGAAATGGCCGCAGCGTACGGGCTGTAAAAGAGCCCAGCGCCGTGACGCTTGTCACTGCGCACGCGTGACCTCAGGCGCACCAAGCGGGGTGGGGCGTCAAGGAGGAAGCTCAATGGCTTTTGCAAATCGGGCAGCGGTTGTCGCTGCGTTGGCCGCGTTCGCCCTCGCCCCTGCGGCAAGCGCGCAAACTCAGCAAATCCGTCCGCAACAGACCCAGGGTGTTAGACCGCAAGGGCCGGGCGGCTTTGTGCCGGCTTCGCCTGATCTGCAGCCGATCCCGTCGCGGATCGCGCACGGCGTCGTCTCCGTGCGCAATACCGGGGTGGCGGCGTCAGCGCCCTCGATCGCGACCGTGAATTGCCATCTGCCCAATCAGCGCGGCGGCTGCCCCGAGATTCCGCCCCGCCTGGTGGCCCCGTACGAAAACAACGAGTTTCCCAATCGCCTCGCGGTCGCCATTCCCGCCATCCCGGCCGGCCATACGCATTCGCACAATCTGAGCTTCTGGGATGCGCTCGACTGGCCCAGCGGCACGTACGTGTTCGAGTTCGTCGTCGACGCTGGCGACGCGGTCGGGGAAAGCAATGAAGGCAACAACGCGGGGACGTTCAGCTGGGTCGTGCCCTGACGCTGGTCGATTTCATGGCCGGCTTTGTGGTGATCACCATCGCCGCGCGACGCGACGTCGCGGACGAAGGGTGGCCGCCGCGCCGGCCAAGGCTGTAAGCACTAGGCATGACCAGCGAAGAGCCGTCCGCGGGCCGTTTCGACGGCCGCTTCCACTACCTTCCGGTACGCATCTACTACGAAGACACCGACTTCACCGGCATCGTCTATCACGCCAATTATCTGCGCTATTTCGAGCGCGGCCGCAGCGACTTCCTGCGTCTGGCAGGCATCCACCACGCCGAGCTGGCCGCGGGCGCCGACCCCATGGCGTTTGCGGTGAACCGCCTGGAACTTGCGTTTCGAAAGCCGGCCCGGATCGACGCGAGCCTCGTGGTCGCCACTGCCTTCGAGCGCATGAAGGGGCCCCGCATCTTCATCGCGCAGTCCCTGACGCGGGGAAAGGAGGTTTTGGTTACCGCGCAGGTGGAGGTTTGTTGCATCAGCCTCACAGGCCGAGCGCGCAAGCCGCCGATCATGCTGCTGCAGCGGCTTAAACCATTCCTGGACCCGGTCGCGTCCAGCTTTTGACAAACTCCTACGGCTCTAAACCGGGTTCTGGGGCAGGCGGTCTGCGCGCGACAGGCCGCGGATGCGGGAGCGAGCATGGAATCTGGCGCAACGGACATCACCATTTGGACCCTCTTCTTGGAGGCCGACCCGGTCGTTAAAGCGGTGATGCTGATCCTGGTGGTGGCCTCGGTCTGGTCGTGGGCCGTGGCTGTGGATAAATGGATGCAGTTCGGCGACCTCGAACAACAGGCGCGCAAGTTCGAGCGCGAGTTCTGGTCCGGCCGCTCCATCGACGAAATCGAAGACCGCGCCGACCGCCCTCGCGACGCCTTGGCGCGGGTGTTCGCTGCCGCGTCGCGCGAGTTCAGGGAGGCGCGTCGGGCGGGCTTCGCCAGCGACTCGCCCGAGCTGATGTTGTCCAGGGTCGACCGGCTCATGCAGGCCCAGATCAATCGCGAGATGGGCCGCGCCTCGCGGAACCTGGGCGTCCTCGCCTCGGTGGCGGCGTCGGCCCCCTTCATCGGCCTGTTCGGCACGGTTTGGGGGATCATGAATGCCTTCACCAATATTGCGGCGCAGCAGCAGACCAACCTCGCAGTGGTGGCGCCCGGCATCGCCGAAGCGCTGTTCGCCACCGCGCTTGGCCTGGTGGCGGCCATTCCCGCGGTCATCTTCTACAACAAGTTCACCGGCGATCTCGATCGCCTCGGCGACCGGTTGGACACCTTCAGCGATGAAGTGGCGGCCCGGCTTTCACGCCGTTTGAGCGAGCGGGTCTGATGCCCGGCGCCAGCCTCTCGCGACGGGGAGGTCGCGGGCGCGGCGCGGCGCGACGTTCGCGTCTCAGCGAAATCAATGTCACGCCGTTCGTAGACGTGATGCTGGTGCTGCTGATCGT
>CAZNTI010000029.1:6764-12173 GCA_964575885.1 uncultured Terricaulis sp. | reverse complement strand
ATGAAGCGTTAACCAGCGCAGCGCGAGCCTGGGCCGCAAGGCTCTTCCGGCTCGCTATGCGCACTATCCCCCTCGTTCCCGCCGCATTTGTTGCGGCGCTCGGCGTCGCCGCCGCGTCGAGCGACGCGCGCGCGGACTCGCCCGTTGTGGTTGAGGGCGGCGAGGAAGCCATACGCGAAGCGATCGTGGAGCTGTTTCCCGACCGCGACGCACCGGAAAGCCTGTTCGACGCGGAGCGCGTGGGCGAAGAAGCTGCGGCGCGCGCAATCGCGTGGCTGCGTTCCGAGGGCTATTACGGCGCAACCGTGACGCCAGAGGCCCGAGACGATCCACCGCGTGCATGGCTGGTCATCGCGCCCGGTCCGCGCTTCCGTTTTGCGCCGCCTGAGATCGTGTTTACAGGACAAGCACCCGACCCTGCGGCCATCTCGGCGGCGACAGCCGCTATCAGGTCGGTCCAAGCCTCGGCCGCCGCGCGCGCGGCTGATGTGCTCCAGGCTGAGGCCGAGGCGCTGGTCGCCCTGCAAAACGCTGGGTATCCCGACGCAGCGCCTGGAGCACGGCAAGTCGTCGTTGATCATGCCGCCGCAACGATGACTGCGGAGTTCCGCTTCAATGCCGGCGAATCGGTGCGGCTGGGAGAACTCCGCGCGGAGCCCAGCGACGTTTTCCGGGAAGAGTTCATCGAGGGGCTGCGCAATTGGGACCAACGCCAAGCGTACACACCGCAAGCGTTATCGCGGCTGCGGCGGGATCTTGCCTCCACGGGAGCGGTGTCCTTGGCGACGACGCGGCTCGAACCGAGCGCAACGCCGGGCGTGCGCGACGTCGTCATCGACATCGAGGCCGCGCGGTCCAACGCCTACGAGGTGGGCGTGAGCTATTCCACCACCGAAGGCCCCGGCTTCGCGGCAGAGTGGACCAGGCGCAATTTCACCGGCCGCGCCGATTCGCTCACACTGGCCGCGACCCTGGCCGAAATGCAGCAAGGGATGACCGCGGCATGGTCGCGCCCGCACGCCGCCGGCCTTGGGCGCACCCTCACCCTGGGCGCAGCCGCCGAGCGCGAATTGCTGGACGCCTACTCCCGCCAGGGCGTGTCAATCTACGGCTCCGCCGACGCTTCGTCGCGGTTACGGCTTGGCCAAAGCTACGGCCTCAGCCTCGCCATCGACCAGTACGATGATCTTGCAGGGACTATCACTGAAGCCATCGTGATCTCGGGGTTTGTCAGCGCCCGCAACGACACGACCAACGCCAGGCTCGATCCACGCGACGGATCGATCGTGGAACTGCGCCTTGAGCCTTCAGCATCCGCCGGGGACGAAAGCTTGGGCTTCGTGCGCGCGATCGCTGACGGGCGCATCTACGAATCGCTCGGCAACGACGATCGCCTCACCCTCGCGGCGCGAGCGCGCGTGGGCTGGCTCGAACCCGTGCTGGGCGACGCCGACGACGTGCCGCCCGATCGCCGCTTCTACGCCGGCGGCGGCGGCTCCGTGCGAGGCTACGAATACAATTCCATCTATCCGGAGGACCGCGATTTGCTGGGGCTCACACCGGGCGGACAAGGCGCGGTGGAGGGCTCGGTGGAGGCGCGCTGGCGCTTCGATGGTCCGTGGGGCGCCGCCGCTTTCGTCGACGCAGGCGCCGGTTTCGACGATTGGGGCGACGCCGCCGATCTCAGCTGGAGCGTCGGCGTGGGTGCGCGCTACGACTTAGGCTTTGCGCCACTGCGCTTCGACATCGCTTTTCCGCTCGACGACGACGAGACCAACGACACCTTCGCGCTCTATGTCAGCCTGGGACAAGCGTTCTGATGCCGGCGCCGACGCCCCCTCGCCGTTGGCGGCGACCGCTCGCGGCAGCGGCAGCGGGCGTCGCGGTCGCGGGCGGCGCTTACGTCGCACTCGGACCCGGTGCGCCGGCGATCATCGACCATCTCGCGGACGGTCAGCGCGTATGGCGGCTCGGCCGCATCGAGGTTGACGGCGTTTCAGGCGCGTGGCTCGGCGCATTGCGCGCCGAACGGATCGCCATCGCCGACGACGGAGGCGTCTGGCTGGAGGCGAGCGACGTCGAACTCGACTGGCGTCCGCAAAATCTTCTCATCGGTAGCGTGCGGGTCGATGCAGGCCGCGCCGGCGCCATCGCGGTGCTGCGCCAGCCAGCCCTCAGCGCGCCGCGACCGTCAAGCGGTGTCGGCTTCGACCTCCATATCGGCACGATCAATGTCGAAACATTGGCGCTGTCCGAGCCGGTGCTCGGTCAAGCGGCGACGTTCCGCGCCGCGTTCGGCCTCTTGCTCGAGGACGAGCAACTGAATGGTTTGGACCTCGACCTGCGCCGCACCGATTCTGACGCGGACCGCGCGATCGTGCACTACCGGCCCGACGCCGCCTACCGCCTCGAAGCCGACATCGAGGGCGCGCCTGGCGGCGTCATTGCGCGCGCGCTCGGGGTGGCGGACGAACGCGTGCGCGCTACGGCGCGAGGCGAAGGCGACGCGCGCGACGGACAAGCGCGTTTCGAGGCGCACGTTGGCGACACCCGTCTGCTTGCCGGCGAGGCGCGCTGGACCGCAGCGCAATGGTCGCTCGATGCTCACGGTGAACTCGTGGCGCTGCCGGCACTGAGCGAAACAGCGCGGCGCATCGGGCCGCGCGTCGCTCTGCGGGCTTCCGGAGAGCGTTTGGGCGCCTTTACCGCGCAAGCAGAGACACCGTTCCTTTCGCTCTACGTCGAGGGTGCGCTTAACCGGAACCGCGAACTCGAAGGCCCAGCGCGCATCGCTGCAAGCACGAACAGACTTTCCAGCATCGCCCGAGAATCTCCGTTCTCTTTAGGCCCCGCTCGTCTCGAAGGCGAATTGCGCTACGCGCGCGGAACGGCCGCAATCCGCGCCACCATTGAAGCGCGCGACATCGACGCGTTCGGCAGACGCGTTCAGCTCGCAGGTCCGCTGCGCGCCGCGCTGACGCCCCAGCGTTTCGATCTCGACGCCGACCTGCGCGCGCCCGACGCAGCCCCAGCCCTATTTGCCAATGCGCGACTTCAAACTGACTTGCACTACAATCGCTCGCGGCGGCGCTTTGAGCTGACCACGGCGCGCCTGAGCGGCGACGCGCTTGAGCTTGACGCGCGAGGTTGGGTCACCGGCGGCGATGGCGAGTTCGCAGGCGAATGGCGTGTGCGGCGCTTGCAGGCGCTTGCGCCGGGGCTCGCCGGCGCCGCGAACGGCCGCTGGCGCGCCTTCGCCGAGGGCGAGCCTGCGGCGCGGGTTTGGACCGCAGCCATCGACGGCGTCGGCAGCGGCATCGCCGGCGTGCCCGAGGCCGCGCCGCAATTGCTGGGCGCCACACCGAGGCTCGACGCCCGCCTGACCGTCGAGAACGGCGGCATCACCGTTCAGCACGCGCGCCTTGATGGCGCGCGGCTGCGCGCGGCTGTGACCGGACGCATTGTCGGCGGCGAAGCCAATCTTGCGCTTGAGGCCAGCGGACGCGGCCCGATCGTGCTCGGCGGCGCCGAAATGGCCGGCGCCGCCGACGCCACGGGCAGCATCACCGGCCGCCTCGCACGACCCGCAATTGCTGCACACGCAAACCTCTCCAGCTTCGCGGCCGGCGGCGTTGTGGTGGCGCAACCGACAATCGAGGTCACGCTGGCGCCGACCCAGAACGGCTACGTCGGGCGCGCTGCAGTTCAAGGCCAGGCATTGGGCCAACCGATGTCAGCGCACGCGAACGTGCTGATCGCCGACGAAGCGTTTGTGCTGAGCGACCTCGACGCAACGCTTGCCGCGCTGAGGGCGCAAGGGCGCGCAAACGTCACCAGCGCCGGCGCGAGCGCGGAACTGCGCCTCACTGGCGCGCTCGACGGCCTTGCGCCGGGCGTCAGCGGAGGCATTGAAGGCAACCTCGCACTGGCGCCCGGCGCGCTCCAGCTCGACGCACAGATTGCCGATGGGCGCGCTGGCGATCTGCGCGTGCGCGCGGCGACCCTGCGCGCTCGGGGGCCCTTCGAACGCATTGCAGCCGAATTCGACATGCGCGGGCGTCTGCGCGAGGCGCCGCTCACCTTCGCCGGTACGGGCGTTTTGGCGCTTGACGGCGCTGCAGCGCTCAGCGTCGACGGGCGCGGTCAACTTGCAGGCGTAGATATATTCACGCGCGCACCGATCCGGGTGCAATGGGAAGGCGGAACAGCATCTGCGGCGCTCAATGTCGCGGTCGGCGACGGCGTGGTCAGCGGCGAGTGGCGCGATCGCGGCCGCAGCGTCTCGGGCGCAACTATAATCGAAGACGCGCCGCTGGCGCCTCTGGCAGCGATCTGGGGCGAAGCCGCGACCGGGCGAATCGATGGCCGCGTTCAGCTCTCCAGCGCAGGCGCCGGCCTCTCTGGCAATGCAGATCTGAGGTTTGACGACGCGCGCATCGCCGGGCACCAGCGCGGCACGCTCGACATGCGCATTGTCGGCGATCTGACGCCATCGCGCCTGACCACAACGATCGAGGCGACATCAAGCGAGGGCCTCACCGCGCGCTTCGAGGCCGAAGCGCCGGTAGCCACGAGCGCTGCACCGCTGCGCGTAGCGCTGGCGCCGGAACGGCGCGGCCGGGGCTCTTGGTCGGTGCGCGGGCCGGCGCAAAGCCTCTGGGCAGCGGCCCGGCTCCAAGACCAATCGCTTGAAGGCCAACTTGACGGCGAGGGCGAGCTGCAGTTCGGCGCCGGCTATCTTTCAGGCGATGGCTATCTGGAAATCGCCGACGGCCGCTTTGAGGACAAGATCACCGGAGTCCGGCTCGTGGATCTCGAAGCCCGCATCGCGATCAACGATCGCGGCGTGCAGATCGAGAATTTGAGCGCCGCCGACGCTCGCGGAGGGCGCATAACTGCGACCGGCGGCAGCGCCGACAACCGCACCGGCGCTATCGCTGTGCGCTTTAGCGACATTCGCGTGGCTGACCGGCCGGAGGCCCGCGCACGCGCCAACGGCGAACTGCGCCTGGCTTGGGACGGTCTCGACTCCTCGCTTACCGGCCGGATCGACATCCTGGACGCCAACCTCGATATCGCCAGCAACCCCGAGGCCGGCATTCCCACACTCGAAGTTATCGAGATCAACCGGCCCGGCTACGACGACGAGCCGCTTAATGAAGACGATGCGCCCCAGCGCAATGGGGCAACGACGCTGAACGTTCGCGTGAGCGCGCCAGGGCGCGTGTTCACCCGCGGGCGCGGCGTCGATGCGGAATGGGCGCTCGATCTGCGGCTCGCCGGCACAGCGCGCGAGCCGCGCGTGTTCGGAACAGCCACCGCCGTGCGCGGCACAATCGCGCTTTCTGGCCAGCCGTTCGAGATCGACGAGCCCACGCGCATCGTCTTCAACGGCGATCCGCTCGAAGC
>CAZNTI010000029.1:0-6664 GCA_964575885.1 uncultured Terricaulis sp. | reverse complement strand
TTCGCTGTGCGCCAGGACGAAGACGGCGGCTTCCTGTTGGCCGGGGGGGTCTACCTGACCCGCGACGTCTATCTCGAAGTGGCGCGTTCGGGCCTCGGCCAGGCCCAGACGCGGGTGGAGTGGACGCTGCGGCCCAGGCTGGTGCTGATCACCAGCTTCCTGGGCAACGGCGACCAGCGGGTTTCACTGCGCTGGCGGCGTGAAGGCGACTAACCTTGGCAGGAGGACCCGGACCAAGTAGGGGTTCGGTGCGCACCCATGAAATTCCTGGACCAAGCTAAAATCTACATCCGCTCCGGCAATGGCGGCGCCGGCTGCGTCTCGTTCAGGCGCGAGAAGTTCATTGAGTACGGCGGACCCGACGGCGGCGACGGCGGCCGTGGCGGCGATGTCTGGATCGAGAGCGCCGACGGGCTCAACACGCTAATCGACTATCGGTACCAGCAGCACTTCAAGGCGAGTACCGGCGGGCACGGCATGGGCCAGAGCCGTCATGGCGCCGACGGCCAGTCGATCACGCTCAAAGTCCCCACCGGCACGCAGGTGCTCGAAGAGGACCAAGAGACAATCATTGCCGATCTTGATGGGCCTGGCATGCGGGTGCTGCTGGCAAAGGGCGGCAATGGCGGCTTCGGCAACGAGTACTTCAAATCGTCGGTGAACCGCGCGCCCTATCACGCCAATCCGGGCCTGCCGGGCGAAGAGCGCACCTTGTGGCTCCGATTGAAGCTGATCGCGGACGCGGGCTTGGTCGGATTGCCTAACGCCGGCAAATCCACCTTCCTGCGCGCCGTGAGCGCAGCTACCCCGAAGGTCGCGGACTATCCATTCACGACGCTCTATCCGAACCTGGGCGTGGTCAGCGTCGGCGAAGGCGAGCGCTTCATCATGGCCGATCTGCCCGGCTTGATTGAGGGCGCCGCCGACGGTACCGGGCTGGGCACGCGCTTTCTGGGCCATGTCGAACGCTGCGTGGCGCTGGTGCATCTGATCGACGCGACCGGCGAGAGCGCCACTGAAGCCTACCGCACCGTGCGGCGCGAACTGGAAGCCTATGGCGCTGGGCTGGCCGCCAAGCCGGAAATCGTCGCGCTCAACAAGGTCGACGCGATGAGCTCTGCCGACGCCAACCGCAAGCGCGCAGCGCTTGCGCGGGCCATTGGCAAAGAAGTACGGCTAGTTTCGGGGGTTTCCGGCGCCGGCGTGCGCGAACTGGTGAACGAGATCGCAGTCATGTTGCGGGCGCGCCGCACCGGTGAGACCGCCGCCGCCGCGGATCCAAAGGATTGGGCGCCTTAGATCCCCACGACGGCGCTCAGGTCGAGGCGCCTGCGCGTTGGCGCGCATTGACGCTATCTCGTGAATCGAGACCCAACAGATCTGTGACCCGGCGCATGAGTGCGTCTTCGTGCTTTTCCCGCTCGCTGTCGGCAAGCACGACGCGCCACATGGCTTCAAGCACGGCGGCGCGCTCCTCGTGCGCGATCTCGCGCTTAATTAGGGCGGTGAACCGGTAGAGGTCGGCGGCAGCTGCTTCGGCCACCTCACCCTCCTCACGCAGCGCCGCGGCTGCGGCCGGGTCGAGTTCATAACGGGTCGCCAAAACGCGCTCGATCTGGGTGCGTTCGGCCTCCTTGTAGTCATGATCGGCGTTGGCGGCGCTCACCAGCAGGCCGGCGACCGCCACGCGCTCCTCGCGCTTGGAGAGCGGCTCGCCCTCCGCTTCACCCTTCAGTTTCCGCAATAGGGTCGCAATCATTGCTTCGACCTAAACTTAAGCATCGGCGGCGACAAGCGGGCGGCAAAGCGCTTATCAGTGGGGAATGGCCTCCCCGCTCAACAGCGCCAAACGCATCGTGGTGAAGATCGGCTCGTCGTTGCTCGTCGACGCCGAGAGCGGCCAGCCGCGCCAAGCCTGGCTCGATGCGCTGGCCGACGACATCCTCGCCGCTCAAACCGCGCACGGGCAGAGCGTCTGCATCGTATCCTCCGGCGCCATCGCACTTGGGCGGCGCGTGCTGGGGCTGTCGGGCCGCGTGCAGGAGCTTGGGGCCAAGCAGGCCGCCGCCGCCGCAGGCCAGGCGAAGCTGATGGCCGCCTACGAACGCGCGCTCGCCCGCCACGGTATCGCCGTCGCGCAGGCGCTGCTCACTCCAGACGACACCGAACGCCGACGCCGCTGGCTCAACGCGCGCGCGACGCTGGAGACATTGCTGGGCTTGGGGGCAGTGCCGATCGTCAACGAGAACGACACGGTCGCCACGGCGGAAATCCGCTACGGCGACAATGATCGACTGGCGGCGCGCGTGGCGCAGATGATTTCCGCCGATGTGCTGATCCTGCTTTCGGATATCGACGGCCTTTACGAGCGCGATCCGCGCCACCATGCGGACGCCGCCTTCATCCCCGAAGTGCGTGAGATCACCCCGGCGATCGACGCGATGGCAGGCGAAGCCGGCGCTCTCGGTTCAGGCGGGATGCGCACCAAGATCGAGGCCGCGAGAATCGCGACACGGGCGGGCTGCGCGGTGGCGATCACCAAAGGCGCGGCGCTCAATCCGATCCGTCAGCTTGGGGACGGCGCCCGCGCCACGTGGTTCCTGCCAAGCGCCAATCCGCGTCAAGCCTACAAGAGCTGGATTGCCGGCGCGCTGGCGCCGCAGGGGGCGCTCGTAGTCGACGCGGGGGCCGCTGCAGCGCTGCGCGCTGGCAAAAGCCTGCTGCCTTCCGGCGCCACCGAAGTGCGTGGCGGCTTCGAAAAGGGCGACGCCGTTTGCATACTCGGCCCCGCCGGGGCAGAGATCGGCCGCGGCCTGGCGCGCTATGACGCCGCAGATGCTGCGCGCATCCTGGGCAAGAACAGCGCATCGATTGCCGAAATTCTCGGCTATGACGCAGGCCCGGTGCTGGTGCATGCCGACGACCTGGCGCTGAGCTGATACCATCTGTGCCTATGGACGCCGAACTTTCACTTGAACACGCCATGCGGGAAATCGCGGCGCAGGCGCGCGCCGCGGCCAAAGGCGTGCGCGACGCGGACGGCGCACAGCGAACGCTGGCGCTCGCGGCCATGGCGCGCGGGCTGCGCGAGGCCGCGAGCGCGATTCTTGCCGCCAACGCGGAGGACGTGGCCCACGCCCGCGCTAACCGCCAATCCGAGAGCTTCATCGACCGGCTGATGCTGGATCAGCGACGCCTCGACGCCATCGCCGCTGGCGTTGACACCGTGGCAGCCCTGCCAGACCCAGTGGGCGGCGTGCTCGCCGAATGGGAGCGGCCCAACGGCCTGAAGATCGCCCGTGTACGCACCCCGATTGGTGTGATCGGCATGATTTTCGAAAGCCGCCCCAACGTTGCCGCCGACGCCGGCGCGCTGGCGCTGCGCGCGGGCAACGCCATTATATTGCGCGGCGGCGCCGACAGCGCTCGCAGCGTCGCGGCAATTGTGGCGGCTCTGCGTGCCGCGCTGACGCAATCGGGTTTGCCGGCGGACGCCGTTCAGGTTGTGCCCAGCACAGACCGCGCCGCGGTCGGCATGATGCTGGCGGGCCTCCATGGCGCGATCGACGTGATCGTGCCGCGAGGCGGAAGATCATTGGTGGCGCGGGTGCAGGAAGACGCCCGTGTGCCCGTATTCGCGCACCTCGAAGGGGTGTGCCACACCTACGTGCACGCGAGCGCCGACCCTGCGAAGGCCATTGAGATCACCGTCAACGCCAAAATGCGTCGCGTGTCGGTATGCGGAGCCACGGAGACGCTGCTGATCGACCGCGCTGTGGCAGCGACGCTCCTGCCTAAGATCGCAACTGCGCTAGCCCAACTCGGCTGCGCCCTGCGCGGAGACGTCGAGGCCCGCCGAATCTACGACATGGCCCAAGCGACAGAGCTTGATTGGCGCACCGAATACCTTGAGCCGATTCTCGCGGTGCGGGTGGTGAGCGGCGTCGAGGAAGCCATGGCGCACATCAGCGCATATGGGTCTCAGCACACCGAGTGCATCGTCACCGAGGATGGGGTCGCTGCAAATCGCTTTCTTCGCGATGTCGACAGCGCCATCGTCATGCACAACGCGTCGACGCAATTTGCCGACGGAGGCGAATTTGGCTTCGGCGGCGAGATCGGCATCGCTACGGGACGACTGCATGCGCGCGGACCTGTCGGCGCCGAGCAGCTGACGACGTTCAAGTATGTCGTGCGCGGAAGCGGGCAGATCAGGCCCTAAAGCTATAGCCGCGACAGCACGCCGAAGCTTGAGTCCTCCAGCCAGTACGATTGCGTCCAAGCGCCACGTCATTTCATGCTGTCAGCCCTCCCTGGCGTTATCGGTAGCGCCAAGGCGCCGTCACCGCGATAAGATGAGGGGCCATGCGCATCTTTCTTTGCCAGCCGGCGTCGCGTTGAGACGCGGCCTCCCCCCTGCCTTCCGCGGCATGAAGATCGGCCTCTTCGGCGGCAGTTTCGACCCCGCGCATCCCGGCCACGCGCATGTCGCCGAGACTGCGCAAAAACGCATGAGGCTGGACAGGGTCTGGTGGTTGGTATCGCCGCAGAACCCGCTCAAGCCCACGTCCGGTCCATTCGAAGAGCGGCTGCGTTCGGCCGTCGCGCAGGCGCGCGGCCCGCGTATGCTGGTCACCGATCTCGAGCAAAAACTGGGCTGCGCTTATACCTACCAGACCATTCGCGCGCTGAAGCGTTGCTACCCGGGCGTGCAATTCTCGTTGATCATCGGGGCCGACAACCTCGTCCATTTTCGACGCTGGAGGCATTGGCGGGAAGTCGCGCAAGCGCTTCCGATCATTGTGGTTTCCCGCCCCGGAGTGGGCCCGCGTTGGCGCTTTGCAGCGCCCCGTGGCTGGACTTATCTCGAGGCCCGCCACCATCCACACTCCTCGAGTGCGCTGCGCCCTAAGAAGCCGCCGGTGGCGAAGCGCGCCCCCAAGTGGTAAAGTGCGGAGGTCATTCCGAGGTGGAAGAAGGAATCTAGATCTGTCGCCTGACATGAAACGCGCGCCGGCCGCGAAGCCGCCGGGCAGAGCGGCGCGGGAAGCCAATCGCGCCAGTTCGGGGCTTGATGCTGACGCCGTCGCCAAGATCGTGCTGGCCTCGCTGGAAGACGACAAGGCCGAGGAGATCCTCGCCATCGACATTCGCGGCAAGTCATCGTTTGCGGACATGCTCGTGGTCGCCTCGGGCCGGTCAGCGCGTCATGTCGGCGCGCTGGCTGATCACGTGATGCGCAAGCTCAAGGATTCCGGCGTTAAGGAAGTGCGCGTCGAGGGGCTGCCGCAAGCCGACTGGGTGCTGGTCGACGCCGGCGACGTGGTGGTGCACCTGTTCCGGCCGGAGGTGCGCTCGTTTTACAATATCGAACGCATCTGGGCCGCTGGACCAAGTCCCGTGCTGCCGAGCTGACGGATTGAAGATTCTCATTGCCGCGGTCGGCAGGGTGCGCGACGGGCCTGAATCGCACCTTGTTGCGGACTACTTGGCGCGTGCGGCAGCCGGAGGCCGCGCCTTGGGCTTCCGCGCCGTGGACTTGGCGGAAGTAGACGGCAAGCCGCCCGGCGATCAGCGCGCCGAAGCCGCCGCCCTCTTCCGCACCACCCCCGATGAAGCCCGAAAAATCCTGCTCGACGAGCGCGGCGCGGAGTGGAGTTCGCGCCAGTTGGCTGAAAAGCTCGCACGCTGGCGAGACGATGGCCTGGAATGCGCCACGTTCTGGATTGGAGGCGCCGATGGCGCTGCCCAGAGCCTTAAGGATCAGGCCGACGACAAGCTCGCCTTTGGCCGCCAGACATGGCCCCACCGGCTGGTGAGGGTGATGATTTCCGAGCAAATTTATCGGGCTATAACCATTTTGAGCGGTAATCCCTACCATCGGGACTGAAGTTCCCGGGCGATGGCGTGGTGGATTATGGCGAACGGCGCGGCGCGAGCCCGCGCCCTGGCTGCATGCGCAGCAGGGGCGCTTGCGACGCTTCTTGGCAACGCAGACGCGCAGACGCGTACGGTCGCTCAGGCCGAGCGCGATCGCCGCGTGGAGGCCGCGCGCGCCGAGCGGCTGCGCGCCGAGGCCAGTGCGGCGCAGCAAGAAGCACGGGCGTTGGATGTGCAGGTGCGCGTCGCTGACGCCCGCCGACGCGAAACCGAGGCTTCAGTCGCAGCCGCAGAAGAACGCCTGGCGGCGACGGCGGCCCAGATCGGGACCGAAGACGCACGCCGCCTTGCCGCCCGCGACGCCTTGGAAACCGCCCTTATCGCCGCCGCCTTCGCGCGCCGCCGGCACGACCCCAGCGCAGCGCGCGGCGGCGTGCTTGCACGCGCCGCCCTCGCGGAATTCTTGACCGCCGAGAGAAACAGCCGGCGTGCCCTGGTTAGGGGTTTTACGCTGGTGCACGAAATTGCCGCCGAACAGACCGGCTTGGCGCAGGCGCAGGCGGCTATCGCCAGCGAGCGGGAAGCGGCTGCCGCGCTCCTGGCGCAGCGCCGCGCCACGGGCGTGCGGCTTGCTAGCGAGGCCGACACCGCTGCGCGGCGGGTCCGCGAACTCGCCTCGGAGGCGCGCACCTTGCGCGAACTTGCGGCGCGCACCCAGCGCGCCCCGCAACGCACCGCCAGCGCTTCCGCCACCCTTCCAACACACTGGCTGGCGCCGGCCGAA
>CAZNTI010000028.1:10862-12310 GCA_964575885.1 uncultured Terricaulis sp. | reverse complement strand
ATTCGTCGCCCATGGACACATCGCTGAGCACGAGGTCGCCCTCGCCGGCCCGCGCCCACTTGCTCAAAGTGGCGACATTGCCGGTGGCGCGCACCGCGTACCCTTCTTTGCTCAGCGCCTGGGAGAGCACGATGCGCAAGGTGGCGTCATCGTCGGCGAGTAGAATGCGCGCGCTCAAAGCGAGGCCTCCGCGTCTATCGGCAGGGTGACGGCGAACACGGTGCGGCCAGGCAGACTATCGACCTCGATGCCGCCGCCGTGGCGCGCAACGATCTCCGCGCTGATGGTGAGCCCAAGTCCCATGCCGCCAGGCTTGGTGGTCGCGAACGCCTCAAACAGGCGATTGGAGACTTCAGGTTCGATGCCGGGCCCGTTGTCGATGAAGCGCACTTCAAGTTGCGCGCGCGCCGGTCCGCCGGCGGCGCGCAAGCGCACACCGGAGCGGAATGCCGTCGCCAGCGTCAGCGCCGCGCCTTCGCGCCCGTTCATCGCCTCGACCGCGTTCTGGGCAATGTTCAGGAAAGCCTGGATAAGCTGATCCAGATCGCCGCGGATCGCGGGCAGGCTCGGATCGTAGCGTTCGTGCAAACGCACGTGCGGGGCGCTTGAAGCAATCAACGCCCGCACCCGGCCGAGCGCCTCGTGCACATTCACTGGCGTCAAGGTGGTGGGCCCGAGCGCGTCCAGAGGATCGATGCGGTCGGTCAGGCGGCGAATACGATCGACTTCGTCGCAGATCAGGTTCGCCAGCGTGGTGGCCCCCTCATCCTCGCCGCGGGCGATCAGCTGTGCTGCGGCGCGGATGCCGGCGAGCGGGTTGCGCACTTCGTGCGCCAGCGTGCGCGCCGCGGTGTGCGACGGGGCAAGCGGCGCGGCGCGGGTGCGCGGCGTCGGCAACAGCAACAGCGAAACTTGCCCGTCGACGCCAGCCGGGGCGGCGAGTGCGGTGATCTGTCCGAGTGCGAATCCCGGCCCGACAAGGCTGAGATCCGCTTCGGTGACCGTGCCTTCGCTGCTGCGCGCGCGGCGCACCAACGCAGCCAGCGGCGCATTGAGGCCGAAGGCGTCGTCGAGGCTTTGCCCCAGGATGGGGCGGCGCGCTGCAGCGAACAGGTCTGCCGCCGCCGCGCAGACGAAGCGAATGCGGTCGCTGCCGTCAATACCCAGCAGCGGGGCCGGCACGGCGTCGGCCCAAGGCGTCGGTTCGACCGATCCGGCGCTGCCGCGCCTGCGCGGTCGGGCAAGGGGTTGTGCGGTTGCGTTCAACTGCGACATCGGCAATCTGCCTTCTGAAGTCGGTAGCTTATGTCGCCCAAAAACCGGGCGCCAAGCACTTTATGTTGCGTTGCAACAAATAGGTGTAGGAATTTCGTCACAATGCGCCTGGCCGTGGTCCTAGTTGCCGCAGGGAGAGGGGAACGGGCCGGCGCCGATACGCCTAAGCAATA
>CAZNTI010000028.1:0-10852 GCA_964575885.1 uncultured Terricaulis sp. | reverse complement strand
ACACTTGGCGGGGACGCCGGTGCTGGAGTGGTCGCTGCGCGCATTCGCTGCGGCGGGCGCATCCGAGATCGTGGTCGCGGCGGCCCCCGAGCATGGCGCCCTCCTCGATCCGATCCTGGCGCGATGGCCCACAGCGCGCGCGGTCGCCGGCGGCGCCTCCCGGACCGACTCGGTTCGCGCCGGCGTTGCCGCACTCGCTGACGCCGACGTCATCTGCGTGCATGACGCGGCCCGACCCGGCCTCACGGCGACGATGGTCGCGGCGCTTATCGAAACAATCCGCAGCGGGGCGGCGGCGGCGGCGCCGGCGCTGGCGGTGGCGGACACGCTGCGCCGCGCCGACGCAGAGGGTTGGGCGCTGCAGGACGTCGATCGCAACGGACTAATGCGGGTCCAGACCCCGCAGGCCTTCGCCGCCGAGGTTCTACGCTCCGCCTACGCCGCTGTCGCGCCAGGCGCCCAGTTCAGCGACGATGTCGCTCTTGTGCAATCTCGCGGCGCGCGCGCACGCATGATCGCCGGCGATCCGCTGCTGATGAAGCTCACCTACCCGGAGGATTTTGCGGTGCTGGAGCGGCTCATGGGCGCACACTTGGTGACTTGCGTCGGGCACGGCGTCGACGCGCACCGGTTTGGCGTTGGCGATCACGTGACGCTGTGCGGCGTGCGCATCGCACACGACAAGGGATTGGTGGGCCATTCCGACGCCGATGCCGGCTGGCATGCGCTGGTCGACGCTATTCTGGGAGCGCTCGGCGAGGGCGATATCGGCGCCCATTTCCCGCCGAGCGACCCGCAATGGAAGGGCGCCGACTCGGAGCGCTTTCTGCGTCACAGCGTGACGCTTGCGGGAAAAGCCGGCGCGAGGATCGCACACGTCGATGTCACGCTCATTTGCGAACGGCCCAAGATCGGCCCCCATCGCGAGGCTATGCGCGCCCGCACCGCCGCAGTTTTGGGCTTGCCGCCGCAACGCGTAAGCATCAAAGCCACCACGACTGAGCGTATGGGGTTCCTCGGCCGCGAGGAGGGTCTCGCTGCTCAGGCCACCGCGACGCTTGAGCTGCCGCGCTAGCCTGGGGCGCGCGGCGTATCTGCGGCTTCGCCGCCGCACTCCTCGAGATGGGGATGCAACCAACAGCGCTCGCGCCCCGACAGGCCCTCCCACAGGGCGCGCGGCATGTTGATGTAGTCGTCGCTCCAGCCCTGTCCCGGCAACGCCTCCAACACGCGCCATTCGTTGCTCGGCAGCGGCAGCCGCGCCAATACCTCCGGCGAACGTGTGATCATCATGGCGCTGGCCGCGAGCCCGCCATAATAGGACACATACTGCACCTCGAAGCGGTCGCTGATGCGGTGCAGGTGCGGCGCATTGAGATCGCGCGCCACGCGGGCCGCCTCCGCCACCAGCGCCAGATTGCGGTTGGAAAGGTGCAGCACCAGCACGCCGGTGGGGCGCAACTTCGAAAGATACAGCGCCACCGCCTCACGTGTCAGCAGATGCGCGGGGATGGCGTCCGACGAGAACGCATCGACGACAATGACGTCGTAGCTTGCGTCCGGCGCCGCTGCGATCCGCAGGCGCGCATCGCCAAGTTCGACGCGTGCGTTGGGCTGACACTGCGCGACATAACTGAAGTCGCCGTCGCGCGCCGTCGACAGGCGCACCACCTCAGGATCGATCTCGTAGATGGTGAGCCGATCGTCGGGCCGCATCAGGCAGGCGGTCGAGCCCGCGCCCAGTCCAACCAGAGCCAGATCGGCGCTCTCGGCGGTGCTGAGGCCCGCAAGAATCGCCTCCCCCAATGCGGTTCCGGGATTGTAATAGGTCAGCGGCAGACGCGAGAGCCCAGGCGCTGCAATCTGAGCCCCGTGTATGGTGGTGCCGTGCATCAGGATGCGGACGGGCGGTATTTGCGCGTCGTCGCGATCCTCGATCACCCGCGTTCGCAGCACCCCGAAGAAGGTGCGCTCCTGCGTGATGATGCGCACGCCGCGGGCATCGTCCAGGAAAATCACAAAGAACGAGACCAGCACGATCGCCGCCAGCACCATCGGTCGTCCGCGATTGAGAAAGATCGCCACCGCGCAGATGCAAATGCCGATGACGACGATGGATTGCGCGTCCAAGCGCTCGCGCAGCAGCACCAGCAGCAGCACCAGGACAAGAGATGGGATCGAGGCGCCGTAGGCGATGTCGGCGACCCGGTCGCTGCCGCGCTGGATGGTGCCGTGTACGGCCACGCCAAGCAGGAAGATCGACGTGATCACGAACAACGCGGGCCAGGGCTGCCGGATGCTCAAAACCGCGTCGTTGTTGATGACGGAGTGCACGAAGATGGCGTCTTGTCCGAACGCCAGCGTGTACAGCGCATAGACAGCCATGCCGGCGTGAACGACAGCCACCGCGATGATGGCGTAGCGCAGCGGCGCCGGCTTGCCGGCCTCGTTCCAGCCGATCGCCAGCACGATCACGGCCGCCCCCAGCACCATCACCCAGATGGTGGCGTCGAGCGCGTTGAGACGCATCAGCAGCAGCGCCGCGATCGCCATTGCGCCGGCCGCGCCGAGGCTCGCATCGCTCAGGCGCGGCATGGCGCTTGGCTCGCGCGGGCGAAACAGGCACGCCGCCGCCAGCGCCAGCGGGTATTCATAGACATTGTTGAACATCACCGGCGCGAGCAGCGCCGCAAACACCCCGCCCAGAACGCCGCCGAGCGAGACGTAGAGATAGAATTCGGTCAGCCGATCCGCAGCGGGTCGCGAGCGCGACAACGCCAAATGGCATACCAGCGCCGAAAAGAAAAAGCCTGCCAAGATCAGCGAAACCGAGAACACCCAGTTTCCCGACATGTAGTAGGAGATCACCATCAGGGCGATCGCGAACGGATGCACGAGGAAGGTGGCGGGGGCCAGACGCTCGGCGCCGCGCATGAAGGCGAGTACGAAGGTGGCGAGATAAAGCGCCAGCGGCGCCACCCAAAGCATGGGCGCCGAGGCGACATCGGTGGTGATGTGCAAGGTGACGCCGAGCGAGAGCGCCGAGGGCACCGCGGCGGCGGCGATCCAATATGCGCGCTGACGCCAATCGATCGGCGCGCTGGTGGGCGGCGCCTGCGTCGGCGCTTGGCCATGCGCGGTCACAGTGAGGGCCGCCGCCGCCGCGATCAGCACGCCGACGAACGCATACGCATTGCTCCAGGCAGCGCTCTGCGCGTGTGCGCCCAACAGCGGCTCGATCAAAACGGGATAGGCCAAAAGGCCGATGAAGCTGCCGAGATTTGAGGCGGCGTAGAGATAGTAGGGGTCGCCGGCGTCGGCTCTGCCGGTGCGCGCGTACCAGGCTTGCAGCAGCGGCGCGGTGGCCGACGCCGCCGCGAACGGCGCGCCGACCGAGAGCGCCAGCACGCCTAACAACCAGAGCGCGGGATGGTCTGAGCTGGGCGGGCCCAGCGCCTCGCTCACCTGCACCGGCAGGACAAACCAAGCGAGCGCCAGCACGGCGATGTGCACGCCCGCCTGAATGCGCACGTCCTTCACGCGCGCCAGCAGGTGGGCGTACAGATATCCGATCAGCAGCGCCGCTTGAAAGAACGCCATCGAGGTGTTCCAGACCTGCGGCGAACCGCCGAGCAGCGGGGTCGCCATGCGCGCAAACAGCGGTTGCAGCACAAAGATGAGCGCCGCGCTGGAAAACAGCGCGACCGTGAATAGCGGAGCTGCCGCGCGACGGGAGAATGCGATCAGTCCGCCGCCGCCGTCTGGAGCGGGGGGCGGGGACGCTGTTTCAAGGCTCATGCGGTCGAAACGCTCCCCCTGCCCGCTCCGAAACGCCGGGGGGGCGGCCAAAGTCCAATCCATCACGCCCCCTCTGCCACCCTCCGTGAGTCCGTGGAATGGACTTTAGCCGCGCACCCGCCTTATCTCGGGACCGAGATGTTTTCCGATGACATTGTTACCGCAGCGGCGGCGCTGCTGGGCGCCTGCCGGGCGCGCGGGTTGAAGCTCGCGACAGCAGAAAGCTGCACCGGGGGTCTGATTGCGGGCGCGCTCACCGCGATTCCCGGCTCGTCAGACGTCGTGGAGCGGGGTTTCGTGACCTATGCCAACGAGGCCAAGTCCGAGATGCTGGGCGTCGCGCCCGCCCTCATAGCCGCGCACGGCGCGGTGAGCGAAGCGGTGGCGCGCGCCATGGCCGAGGGCGCGCTGGCGTGCTCCTCCGCCGATATCGCCGTGTCGGTCACCGGCGTCGCCGGGCCGGGCGGAGGCACGGACGCCAAGCCTGTGGGCCTAGTCCATATCGCCGCGGCGCGCCGCGGGCGCGAGACGCTGCACGAGGCGCATCGCTTCGGCGACATCGGCCGCTGCGAGGTGCGTGAAGCCAGCGTCCGCGCGGCGCTGGCGCTGTTGGTGCGGAGCGTCGCCTAAGCCGGCGCTCTCTTGAGCGTCGCCAATAATTCACTTGCGCCCCCCGCCGGCCAAGCGTTTCCTTTCATTCACGACTTCTGGCGCTCTGGTGACCACCATGATTATTCGCCGTCTAGTCCTCGCCTCGATGCTTGCACTTTCTGCTGCGTGCGCGTCGCCGCCCGCCTCCCCGCCGGCGCCGCCCGAAACCGCCGGGCCAACAACGCCCGCGGCATCCGACTCGCCCGAGACGTTGCGGGCCGCGATCGCGGCCCAACCGATGCCCAGCCTCTCCAGCGCCGGCGACGTCGCGCCCTTCGTGGCCTTCGCGATCGAAGCGCCGGTCAGTCGCCGCGAAGAGGTTCGCGCCGCTATCCAAGCCGCGCAGGGCAACGCCGCGGTCGCCAACGCCTTGATTGCGGACTTCGAGCAGGCGGCCGCTGCCGACTTCTCTCATGCGCTGGTGACGCTCTCTCTATTGGGCGAGCAGCGCAATCCCGCCGGGACCCAATTCCTTATAGCTTACGTCGCGCGGCCATTGCCCGAACGCGGGGTCCCGATGCAGGAGTCAGGCGTTTCGGCGCAGTATGAAGCCGCGGTGCGGCTGCAGGCGCACGCCGCGCTCTCCATCGGCTACGCGCGCACCGATCAGGCGCTTGAAGCGCTGCTCAACGTGGTGAGCCGACACCCCTCCGCCGCCGTGCGCGCGGAGGCGGCGGCCAGCATCCTCTACAACTGGAGCGACAACGCTCAGGTGCGCGGCCAGTTGGCCCAGAGATTGAGGCGCGAGGACCGCGCGCTGCTCGACCGGCCAGTGCGGACAGACGGCATGAGCGGGGCGGAGTTCAATCGACGGCTCGCGCTTTATCTTGAGGCGCATCCGGAACTGCGCCCGCCGCCGCCAGCGCGCGGCGATCAGTAGGAGTGCGCCCCGCAGCGCCACTTAGCGGCAGGAGGATTGAATGCTCGGCCCTGTGACCCGGCTTTTGCTCGCGAGCGTGATTGCGCTTTTCGCGCTGACCGCGCCGGCGCGGGCCGTCTGCAATCAGACCACCGCCAGCGCGTCCGACACCGCGCTCTGGAACACGCACGGCTGCTGGCAGGAGTATTTCCTGTGGCAGTACCGCGCCTATGGCATGCGCGGCAGCGAGTGGGGTGATCGCGGCTGGAACGACGCATGCAACGTCAACATGGAATACCCCAAGCACTGGAACGCCGCTTACCTGGTGACCTACGGCCTCGCCGACAACAACGATCAATCTTTCCACGGCACGATCGACTATCGCGCCACCGCAGAAGCGGCCGCCAGTTCTTTCCACGCGCAGCTGCGCCACATCGCGATCGACGACACCGACGTGTTCGGCTCCTACAGCCACAGCGACCGCACCATCGCCACGTCCTGCCTATTGTACGATCCCGCTTTGTCGGCGAACGCTAATCCGGGATCACGCGCCGGCGATTTCATGCACGAGGGCTGGCACGCATGGCTGCGTACATACGGCTGGAACAATGGCGACGTGGGCGGGCATCGCGCCACCCAGGGCAATTGCACGGCGAATGGATGCGACTATTTCTATTTTCACGGCGTCAGCGAGTTCGTCTTCGGCGCAATGTGGGAAGATGACGGAACCGCCAATCGCTTTCATTCACCCAATCAGGTGCAGGTCGAGTTTTTGTGCGACGTCGCCGATCAGCCGCAGTCATGGGTGCCGAACTCGGTCCGAATCGCCTCGTCCAACGACGCCAACACGCGGGCGGCGGAGCGTTTCATCAATGGTCCCGGCTATCGCTGCGGCGATCCCCGTCCTTGGTGAGCGGCCAAGCGCTTAACCGAGCCGCCGACGCGCCTCTTGCTCGAAGGCGCTCATGATGCGACCGGCCACGCGATCCTTGTTGGCGGAAACGACCGCGTTCAGGACTGGGTTTTTGAACTGATAGCTGATCCAGAAGCGCACCAACGCGCCCTGCGCGTGGGGTTCGAAGCGCCAGCGATTGTCGAGCGCATGAAACGGCCCACTGACCAGGGTGACCTCGACCTCGCCCTTGGCGGGCTCACAGCGCACCTGGGTCGAGAAGCGTTCGCGAATGGACTTCCAGCCCACCGTCGCCTCAGCCACGCCCTCCCAGCCGCCTTCCGCGCGCGGCTCTTCCTGGCTGACGCGCAGGCTGATCAGCCATGGAATGAACTTTGGGTAGGCGCGTACGTCGCCGACCAGGCGGCATAGATCGGCTGGCGCGTACGGCAGGACGCGTTCGGCGGTAATCGAAGTGCGGCTCACGCGCCCTGCGCCAAACGCGCCGCGCGCAGCTTGGCAAAGTCCTCGCCGGCGTGGTGGCTGGAGCGCGTGAGCGGGGAGGCCGAGACCATCAGAAAGCCCTTGGCGTAAGCGATGGTTTCGAGCGCCTTGAACTCGTCTGGCGTCCAGAAGCGCACCACGGCGGCGTGCTTCTTGGTGGGCTGCAAGTACTGGCCGATGGTGAGAAAATCGACATCGGCGACGCGCAGATCGTCCATCACCTGCAGCACTTCATCGCGCTCTTCGCCCAAGCCAACCATGAGGCCGGATTTCGTGAATTGGTTCGGGTCGCGCTGTTTCACCGAGTCCAGCAGGCGCAAAGATTGGTAGTAGCGCGCGCCCGGCCGGATCGAATGATAAAGCCGCGGCACGGTCTCGAGATTGTGGTTAAAGACGTCGGGCGCTGCATCGATGACGCGCGCGGCAGCGCCCGGCTTGCGCAGAAAATCCGGCGTCAAGATTTCGATGGTCGTTTGGGGAGTGAAACGACGTATCGCTTGAATGGTGCGCACGAAATGGTCGGCGCCGCCGTCCTCAAGGTCGTCGCGGTCGACGGAGGTCACCACCACGTGCGCCAGCCCCATGGCGGCAGTGGCCCGCGCCACGTTCTCCGGCTCGTCGGGATCGAGGGGCCCCGGTTTGCCCGTGGCGACGTTGCAGAAGCTGCAAGCGCGGGTGCAGACCCCGCCCAGGATCATGAAGGTGGCGTGTTTCTGGGCCCAGCACTCGCCGATATTGGGGCACCCCGCCTCCTCGCAGACGGTGTGAAGTTGCAGCTCCCGAACAAGCGCCCTGGTCTCATGATAGCCCGCGCTCGTGGGCGCCTTAACCCGGATCCAATCCGGCTTGCGCGGGCTTTCGGCGTCCGGGCGGCCCTGCTTTTCGGGGTGCCGGGGACGATGAGAGTCAATCAGGGTCGCCATGTGAGGAAGATGTCCCTGTCCGCCCCCGCCCGCAATGGGAGCAGGTGGGCGCCTGCCCTGCCGCCCCGAGGCTTAGTGGCGTGCTCACTTGCCCGGCCCCAATTGCGCCGCTAGGGTCTGTTACAACCGTGAAACAATAATCACGGGGGCGAGTTGCCGCCTTGCGGCAGATCGCTGCGGGTCAGCTTCGGAGGCATCAGGTCCATGGCGCAACGTCCGTTCGAGTTGGCGCGCACCCGCGTCACCTTGTTCGAGGCCCTGCTGAGGGCGCGCGACGAAAAAGGCGGCAAGTATAAGATCCTCGAGGATCACGAGCGCAAAGAGCTCTCCTACGACGATATTGTGCGCGCCGCATTCGCGCTGGGCGGCAAGATCGACGCGCTGATCAAGCGGCGCGAAACCGCCGGCGTCATGCTGCCGACCGGTGCTGGCGCGGTGGTGACGTTCTTCGCGCTGCACGCCATCGGCCGCACGCCCGCGATGCTCAATTTCACCGCCGGGGCGATGAATTTGCGTTCTGCTTGCGAGGCGGCGAACGTGCGCAAGATTCTGACATCGCGCCGCTTCATCGAATTGGCCAAGCTGCAAGCGCTTGAGGCTGAGCTCTCCAAGTTCGCCAAGCTCATCTATCTGGAGGACGTGCGCCAGAGCATCGACTTGGGAGACAAAATCGCTGCGCTCGCCAAGGGGTTCTTTCCGCGATTGTTCGCAGCTAAGGGCAATCCCGACGACACCGGCGTCATCCTGTTCACGTCAGGCTCCTACGGCGCGCCGAAAGGCGCGGTGCTGAGCCACGCCAACATCGTCTCCAATTGCGAGCAGGCGTACGCGCACATAGAGTTCGATCCGAACTGGAAGTTCTTCTCGCCGCTGCCGATGTTCCATTGCTTCGGGCTCACGGGCGGCGCGCTGCTGCCGGTGCTGCTGGGGCACAAGACCTTCCTGTTTCCATCACCGCTGCAGGTGAAGGAGATTCCGAAGCTGATCAAGGAAACCGGCGCCAACGTTTTCTTCGCCACCGACACCTTCGCCAACCAATATGCACGCAACGCCGCCGACGGCGACTTGAACTGCATCGAACTCATGGTGTGTGGGGCGGAGCGCGTAAAGCCCGAGACGCGCGAGCTTTACCAGCAGCGCTTCGGCGTTGAACTGCTCGAAGGCTATGGCGCGACCGAAGCCTCGCCGGTGATCTCGGTGAACATTCCCGGGCGCAACAAGGAAGGAACGGTGGGCCCGTTCCTGCCGGGCATCGAATGGCGCCTCGAGCCGGTGCCGGGCATCGAGGGCGGGCAGAAATTGTTCGTGCGCGGCCCCAACGTCATGCGCGGCTACCTCGACCCCACCAAGCCGTTCGGCATCGATATGCTGCCGCAGGGCTGGCACGACACCGGCGATGTGGTGGACGTCGACGAGGACGGCTTCATCCGCATCCTCGGGCGCGTCAAGCGTTTCGCCAAGGTCGGCGGCGAGATGGTGTCGCTGAACGCCGTCGAAGGCTATGCGCAGCGGGTGTGGCCGGACCACCTGCACGCGGCGGTGGCGCTGCCGGACAGCCGCAAGGGCGAGCGCATCATCCTGTTCACTGATCACACCGAAGCGAGCGCAGACCAGCTGCAGGCGTGGTGCAAAGAGAACGGCGCCAGCGACCTGGCGGTGCCCAAGCGCATCGTCGCGGTAGAAGAAATCCCGGTGCTGGGGTCTGGCAAAACCGACTACGTGATCCTGCAGCGCATCGCGCAGGAACGCTTCGCCGAAGCGAAGGCGGCTTAAGCCGCAGTCCGCCTCAAACGTGCAACACGCGCCCGTAGGCGTCGAGCACCGCCTCATGAAAACGAAGCGCCTCCCCCTCCCCCTTGCGGGGAGGGGGCAGGGGGTGGGGGGGTCACCTCGACTTGTACACGTTGGCGCTCGCGCCCCCCACCCTACCCTCCCCCGCAAGGGGGGAGGGTGCGCCTCGCAGCTGCGTCGAGAATGGTCCTGACCACCAGGCCGACATCAGCCTTCACATCAGCATTCGAAAAGCGCAGCACTTGGTAACCGCGCCCAGCCAGGAATGCTTCGCGCTTCTCGTCTCGCTCCTGCGCCGCCGACGTTTCGTGCACAGCGCCATCGAGTTCCACCAGGAGCTTTGCCCCGTGACATCCGAAGTCCGCGATGTATGGCCCAATGGCCACTTGCTTGCGCCAATGCTGTCCCTGCGGCGCGCTCTTACGCAGCCAGCCCCACAGACGCTTCTCCATCGGCGTTAGCTTCTTACGCAACGCTCGGGCTTGGCCGGCGGCGCGATCCGATTTCAGCCGCGCGGCGACAGCGGGGTCGGTCAATCTCGGCATCACTCAAACGTGCAGCACCCGCCCATACGCATCCAGCACCGCTTCGTGCATCATTTCGCTCAGCGTCGGGTGCGGGAACACCGTCTCCATCAGCTCGTGCTCGGTGACTTCCGCCTGCATCGCCACGGCGTAGCCCTGGATCAGCTCCGTCACTTCCGCGCCGACCATGTGCGCGCCCAGAAGTTCGCCGGTGTTGGCGTCGAACACGACCTTCACCAGCCCCTGATCTTCACCGAGCGCGATCGCCTTGCCGTTGCCCACGAACGGAAACCGCCCGACGCGCACCTCGCGTCCTGAGGCTTTCGCTTTCGCTTCGGTCAAGCCCACGCTGGCGATCTGCGGATGCGAATACGTGCAGCCGGGAATGCGCTCCTTGATCATGGCTTGCGGCTTCAAGCCCGCGATCGCTTCCACGCAAATAATCCCCTCGTGGCTCGCCTTGTGCGCGAGCCAGGGCGGCCCGGTGACGTCGCCGATGGCGTAAAGGCCTGCAACGTTGGTGCGGCCATGGCCATCGGTGACGATGTGGCCGCGCTCGATTGCGACGCCGAGCGCTTCGAGCCCCATGTTCTCGACATTGCCCGCGATGCCGACAGCGACGATGGCGTGTGACGCAGTGAGCGTCTCAGCTTTGCCGTTCGCGGTCACCTCCGCTTCGACGCCGTTGGCGGTGGCTTTCAGCTTCTTCGCCTCGGTGGAAGTCATGAGCTTCATGCCCTCCTTTTCGAAGCGCTTCTTCGCGAAGGCGCTGATCTCCTCGTCCTCGACCGGCAGAATTCGGTCCAGCAATTCGACCACGGTCACCTTTACGCCGAAGGCGGCATAGAAGCTCGCGAACTCGATGCCGATCGCGCCGGAGCCGAACACCAGCAGCGAGTCCGGCCATTCG
>CAZNTI010000027.1:3451-12381 GCA_964575885.1 uncultured Terricaulis sp. | reverse complement strand
GCCGGGTGCTGCTGGCGAAGGCCCCGGAGCGCGCACGTGGGCCGGCGCCGAATGGGGCCCGCGAACGGCGATGAGCCCGTCGACGCGCGGGTTCCGTTCGTCGCAAGCCGCAGCTGCGCCCTGGCGCCGGCTCCCTAAGCTGCTATGGCAACGATAGTTTACAGTTTTCCGGGAGGATTTCATGCATATGACGCGTCGCGCCATGCTGGGCGCATCGGCGGCGGGCTTGGTGTTGGCGGCCTGTTCGCGGCCCGCCACTGGCGACCTCAACACGATCCTGGATCAGCTCTCGACCGACATACTCCGCGAGATCCCCGAATTCTCGACGAGCCTGGGCGTCGACGAGACCCGAGCGGGGGGGCCGTTCAAGGATCGGCTGAGCGACGCCTCTCGCGAGGGCCAGCAACGCTTGCGGCAAATCGCGGAAAATGCTCTGGCGAGCCTGCAGCGGATCGACCGCGCGACACTTTCCGCCCAAGACGCAGTAACCCATGACGTCGTGGTGACGGCGCTCGAAAACAACATTGCCTCGGCGCGGTTCGAGTTCGGCGGCGGCGCCCAGGCGCCCTACATCGTCTCCCAGCTGAGCGGCAATTACACCGGTATCCCCGATTTTCTGGTGAGCCAGCATCAGGTCGCCAGCCGCGAGGACGCGGACGCCTACTTGTCGCGGCTTTCGGCCTACGCGCGCGTGCTGGATCAGGAGTCGGTGCGCATCGCCGAGGAAGCCGGCATGGGCGTGATCCCGCCGAATTTCTGCATTTTGCGCCGCGACGCCGAAGGCAAAGAGGTCGGCGCGGTAGGTCAGCTGCGTGAGTTCGCAGCGATTGCGCCGGCGCAGAACGTATTGGTCAACTCGTTCGTGCAGAAGCTTGCGCAGGTCGAGGCCATAGCGGAAGCCGACCGCACCACGCTGGCGCAGCGCGCCGAGACAATCCTGCGCGACGAGGTGCTGCCGGCCTACCAGCGCCAGATCGAGGCGCTCAACGCGCTGATGCCGCGGGCCACCGCCGACGCTGGCGCCTGGAAGCTGCCGAACGGCGCGGAACTCTACGCCACGGCGCTGCGCGCCTACACCACCACCTCGATGGCGCCGGACGAGATCCATCAGATGGGCCTCGACCTGATCGAGCAATTCACCGGCGAGATGGATACGATCCTGCGCGGTCAGGGCATGACCCGCGGCTCGGTGGCCGAACGCGTGCGCGCGCTGTCGGCCCGGCCGGATCAAATCTACCGCAGCGACGACGCCGGCCGGGCGCGGCTGTTGGCTGACCTCAACGCGCAGGTCGAAGCCATCAAGGCGCGCATGCCGGAAGTCTGCGGTGTGCAGGCGCGAGCCGCGCTCGAGATCAAACGCGTGCCGGAATACACCCAGGCGGGCGCGCCAGGAGGTTACTACCAGGGCGCTGCGCTCGATGGCACGCGCCCGGGCGCTTATTACATAAATCTGCGCGATCCGGCGAACGAATGGCCAAAGTTCACGCTGCCGACTCTCACCTATCACGAGGGCGTGCCGGGGCATCATTGGCAGATCGCCATCCAACAGGAATCGGGCTCGATCCCGTTCATTCGCAGCGCCATCCTGGGCTTTAGCGCCTACGCCGAAGGCTGGGGGCTCTACGCTGAGCAATTGGCCGATGAAATGGGCATGTACGCTGATGATCCGTTCGGCCGCGTCGGCTATCTGCAATCGATGACGTTCCGTGCCTCGCGGCTCGTGGTCGACACGGGCATCCATCACAAACGCTGGACCCGTGAGCAAGCGATCCAATCTATGGTGGCGGCCACCGGCGATCAGGAAAGCAACGTCACCACCGAGGTCGAACGCTATTGCGTGTGGCCAGGGCAGGCGTGCAGCTACATGGTCGGGCGCCAAGCCATCAACCGCATGCGTGATCAGGCGCGCACCACGTTGGGCGATCAGTTCGATCTGCGCGGCTTCCATGACGCGGTGCTGGTCAACGGCTCAACGCCGCTCTCAGTCACCGAGAGCCTGGTGCAGCAATGGGCGGCGACGGTTTCGGGTCCGGGGCCGCAATAGCGGGGGCAGGCGGCGTGCGCCCGAGAAAGCGCACGCCCTTGGCCCACATCTTCAACGCTTCCCAGTGGATGCCGGCGACGACGGCGAATGTCATCAAAGGATTGCAGGCCCAAGCGCGCAGCAGATTGGGGTCGTCAAGCGATCGGCGGGCGCCGGTGAAGGAGGCGGTCAACGCCGCCTCGCGCCCGCGCCGAACCACCATCGCCACGCTGACATGCTCTCCCGGCGGCGCGACGGTGAATTCGTAGCGCAGGTTCATCTCGAGGAACGGAGAGACGAAGAAGTCTTTGTCGCAGGCCTGGGCGACGGCGCCGTCGTCACCGAAGGCGGGGGCCAGGACATAGAAGTGACGCTCGCCAAAGGTGTTCGACACTTCGTGCACGAGCGCCGCCAGCACGCCGGCGGGGTTGTAGCAAAAATAGACGCTGAGCGGATTGAAGGCGTAGTTGAAAACGCGCGGCATGGTCAGCAGAACGATGCGCCCGCCCTCGCAGTCCAGTCCGGCGCCGCGGAGCTTGGCTTCGATCTGCGCCCGGATCGGCGCCCCGGTGCGTTCGCCGTGGTCGCGGTCGTGCACCGAAAGCAACGCCACCCGGTTATGCGCAAACAGCTTCAGCCGCCGGTCGAGCGTCGACAATTCGTCGAGGTCGAGCGCCAGCATGAACACCGGGTATCTCAGCCGATGTTTGCCCGGCCGCCGGTGCGCCACCTGGCCGACGTAGAGCCCCGATGCGCTCACGCCGCCAGCGCATGCGGCTGCGCCGCGCCGATTGCATGAATGCGCCCATTTTCGTCGGCGACGCGCCAAGGCCTGCGCACGCCACCGAGCTGCTCGGCCACCGCAAGCCCCGCCTGCAGGCCGTCTTCGTGAAACCCCGCTCCAAAATATGCACCGCAGAACCAGGTGTTGCGCACCCCCTGCAGCGACCACAGCTTTTCTTGAGCGCGGATGGCGGCGGCGTCGAACAACGGATGCTCGTACTCGGTTTCATAGAGCACCGTTTGAGGCGCAGGCATGGTGCGCGGATTGAGGGTGAGGAACAGCTGCTCGCGGCTTTCGATGCGCTGAAGCTTGTTCATCCAATATGAAACCACGCAGCCGCCGTCCGGATTGTCGCCGACATAGTTCCAGCTGGCCCAGAGGGACGCTCGGCGCGGCATCAGCGCGGGGTCGGTGTGAAGCACGGCGCGGTTCTTGGCATAGCGGAAAGCGCCGAGCAGATTGCGTTCGGCGGCGTCAGCGTCGTCCAGCATGGCGAGCGCCTCATCGGCGTGCGCGGCGATGACCACATGGTCGAAACGCTGCGCATCGCCGCGTGCGTCGCGCACCCAAACGCCGGCGCCCTCGCGCCGCACAGAGACTGCGCCTGCGTTCAGCCGGATGCGCTCTGCAAACGGCGCCGTGAGCTTGGCGACGTAGGCCTGGCTGCCGCCCTCAACGGTGCGCCATTTGGGCCGACCCTTCAGCTTCAGCAGGCCGTGGTTTTCGAAGAAGCGCACGAATGCGCAGGCCGGGTAGTGGCGAATTTCAGCCAGCGACGCTGACCAGATGGCGGCGGCCTGCGGCAGCAGGTGATCGCGCTGAAAGGCGTCGCCGTAGCCGCGGCGCTGCAGGTATTCTCCAAGCGAGATCAGGTCGTCTCGGGCGCGCTGAAGTTCCCCCGGCGCGTGGCGATAGAAGCGCAGCAGATCCCAGGTCATGGACCAGAATCGCGGGCTTAGAAGGTTGCGTCCGCCGCACAGAAACGCGGAAGCGTCCACCGAGGAGTACTCGGTGCGGCCGCCGTTGAGCGAAACCCCGAATGACATGTCCGATTTGCGGCTGGCGACCCCCAGATGCTCGAACAGGGCGATGAGATTGGGATAGGTAGCGTCGTTGTAGACAATAAAACCGGTGTCGACCGGGGTCGGGCCCAGGCTCGTATTCACCACGATCGTATTGGAGTGACCGCCAAGCCGGGCATTCTTTTCATAGAGCATGACGTCGTGGCGTTGACTTAAGAGCCACGCGGCAGACATTCCCGCTATGCCTGACCCGACGATAGCGATATTTTGCCGGCTCGTCGCCCTGCTGGAAGTGAAGGCCATGCTGAGTTTCCGCTCCAGCGGCGGCGCGTGCGCCTGGATCGGTGTTCGTTACGCGCCGGCCATGGCGATGGATCAAAGTGATCCGGTGCGGCGCCATCGGCGTAACACCGGCAATGTTGGCGCGTGCGCTTCCCTCGTCACCGGTTCGGTCGGGCCAAAGGCGGGCGCGCCTGCGGGATGCGTCTATCGTGTTTGAGCGAGCGGAAACGACTGATGAGGAACTCCTGCCTCGCGTCGCGCTCGGCGACCGTGAGGCGTTCGCGCAGGTGTTTGGACGCTACGCCGGGAGGGTGAAGTCCTACCTGATCCGGCTGGGAGCGCCCCCGGCGTCCGCCGAGGATCTGGCCCAAGACGCGATGGTTTCGGTGTGGAGGCGAGCGGCGTCGTTCGATCCAGCCAAGGCCAAGGCCTCGACGTGGATTTTCGTTATCGCGCGCAATGCATGGATCGACCGGCTGCGTCGGGAGAAGGTCGAACTTGCTTACCGAAGCGGAATGGATTTGTCCGAGGAGAGCGGCGAGGAGACCCCTGACGACGCCGCTGTCCGCACTCAGACCGAAGCGCAAATCAGCGCCGCGCTGGAGCTGTTGTCGGAGGACCAGCGCCAGGTCGTGCGGCTGTCATTTTTCGAGGACAGCACGCATACCGAGATAGCCGAGCGGCTGTCTTTGCCGCTGGGAACCGTAAAATCGCGCCTTCGGCTTGCGCTCATCAAGCTGCGCGCGCATTGGGAGAAACAGGAATGAGCCCGCAGCATCACCCCACCGATGACATCCTGAGCGTCTACGCTGCGGGAGCGCTTGAGCGTGGTTTTGGTCTGGTGGTCGGCGCCCACGTCGAAGTGTGTGAACAGTGCCGTGGTCGTGTGCGCGCATTCGAAGCGGCCTCGGGCGCAGCGCTGTCGCGGCTCCCCGAGACGCCGATCGGGGCGGAAGCGCTCTCGCGGGTCATGGCGTTGATCGACGCACCGGCGCCTCCAGAGGCCGCCGTCGATCGCCGGCCGCTATTGGAGCGTTTGCCGCTTAAGCCGCGCAAATGGATCATGCCGGGCGTCTGGGTGGCTGCTGTCGATACCCCGCGCGACGCGGAAAACCGCGTCTATGTGCTGTCGGTTGCGCCCGGCCGGCCGACCGCCCGCCATGGCCATTCCGGGCTTGAATTCTGTACCGTGCTCAAAGGGGCCTTCCAGGACGAAAGCGGCGTTTACGCCGCAGGCGATTTCGCCGCCGCGGTCGACGACGATAACCACCAGCCGGTGATCGTAGGGGAAGAGGATTGCGTGTGCCTCTTCGCCACCGAGGGGCGGCTTAAGGCCGAGGGCGTGCTGGGCAGACTGGCGTTCGGCTACGCTGACGTCTGAAGTCCTCAACTTACCAGCACGAACACCGCTTCTTCCGCCAGCAGATTGGCGCGCCAGAGCGAGTTCGCGAACGGGGCGCCCGGCTGGCCGGCGGAGATAGGCACCGCGCGCTCAGTATGAAGGCGCACATTTCGCGCCGCTTCGGCGAGATCGCGCAGGGTGCATGGGTGCATCAGTTCGCCGCCCCAGTCAGACCCGGCGAAGCGCCCGCCCAAGAGCCGCAGGCGCGTGCGCCAGTGCCCCGAATTGACCACCGACACGATTACCCGCTCGCCGATGCGCGCGGCCTGTTTCAACGCCGCCTGCGGGCGCTTCAGCCGCTGCAGCGCGCGTGACATCACCACATAGTCGAAGCTCGCACTCGGGAATGCGTCGAGGTCGCGCTCGGCGTCGCCCTGCACCACGGCGAGGCCGCGTTGCACGCACGCTTGCGCTTTGGCTGCGTCCATCTCGAACCCACGCGCGCGGGCGCGGCGCTCACGCGTCAACAGCGCGATCAAGGCGCCGTCGCCGCAGCCGATGTCGAGCACGCTTGCGCCCTCGGTCACCAGGTGGGCGATCACTTGATGGTCGGCGCGTGCAGGCGGGGCCGGCGTGTTGGCGTCCACTCTGCGCACCAGGTCGAGGTGGGGCATCAGCCCTCTCCGCCATGCAGGGCCAAGCCGCGCGCCGTCGCGGCCTGATCGATGAAGCCGGTGAGAGCGGCCTCGAAAGCGCGTTCTTCCGTCAGGTAGGCGTCGTGACCCTTGTCGGTGTCGATTTCGATGAGCGAGGTTTCAGCGCCGCCGGCGATCAGCGCACGCGCGATGGCGCGGCTTTCCTCCGGCGGGAAGCGCCAGTCGCTAGAAAACGCAAACACGGCATGGCGCGTACGTGCGCCATGGAATGCGTTGGCGAGGCGCCCGCCAAAATCCGCGGACAGGTCGAAGCTGTCCATCAGCCGCGAGAGATAGAGATACGAGTTTGCGTCGAAGCGATCGATGATCCCCGCGGTCTCGGCGCGCTCGGCATGGTCCAGCGACAGCAGGAAGCGCTGGCCGGCGAAGGCGCCTTCCAGGCGCGCGCGCACGTCGTTCTCGGCCAGGCCCGTCAGCAGGCAAGCCGCGCGCGCCACCGCCGCGCCGCCCGCAGGCTTGACGCCGTGCGTCATGTAGGCGCCCTGGCGCCAATTTGGGTCGGCTTGGATGGCGCGCCGGGCGAGTTCGCCAAGCGCCAGATTCTGAGCGGTCTGGCGCGCGGCGCTCGCCACCGTGGCGCAGGCGAACACACGCCGGGGGTAGGCGCTGGCCCAGGTCAGCGCCTGCATGCCGCCGAAGCCGACGCCGATGGTGAGAAACATCGTGTCGATACCCAGCGCCTGCAACAACATGGATTGCGCGCGGACGGTGTCGGCCATCGTGATGGCGGGAAAGCGCAGGCCGTAGGGCTGGCCGTCGCGCGCCGGCGTGCCCGGGCCGGTCGTGCCCATGGCCCCGCCCAGAGCGTTGGCGCAGACAACGTAAAACCGGTTGGTGTCGATCGGCCGGCCTGGGCCGACGATGCGCGGCCACCAGGCAGGGCGGCCGGTCAGCGGGTTGGGGCTGGCGACGAACTGGTCGCCTTCGAGCGGATGGCACACCAGCACCGCGTTGCTGCGTTCGATGTTGAGCGCGCCATAGGTTTCGAAAGCGATGGTCAGCGGCGCGAGCGCTTCGCCGCTGGACAGCGCCAAAGGCGTGTCGGCGCCAAAGCTGAGCGAGCGGACGCCGCCTGCCGCCTGCACCCGTGCTGCGCCGCCTGCGTGAATCATGTGCGTATCTATATCCTGCGTCGCGAAGCACGCATCCCCCCAAGCACTGCGGAACTGTTGATGAGCGCGCCCTGCGCGCTGTGCGTGGCGGCAGCCGCAAAATCCCGTTAGTGTTGCGTCATGAACGATGACCCGCCCGGTCCGGGCGACGCCGATCCGATCGAAACGATTCGCCGCGAGGTCGACCGCATCGACCGCGCCGTACTGGGCTTGCTGGCCGAGCGCCTGAAGCTCGCCGATCAGCTCAGCCATTTGAAAGCGCCCCAGCGCGGGCTGCCGCTGCGGCCGGGGCGCGAGGTGGCGCTGTTGCGTCGGCTAGCCGCCGAGGCGCCGGCGCCGATCGAGCGCGAACTGGTGGTGGAGCTCTGGCGGGTGCTGATGGCGGCAAGCCTGCGCCGCCAGCGGCTCATCGAGGTGGCGGTCGGGGGCGGGCGCGGCGAGCTGTTCGACATTGCCCGGCGTCATTTCGGGGCCAGGGTGCGCATTCGCGACCTGGGCGAGCCGCAGGCCGCTCTCCAGCGCGCGGCCGATAATCCCGACAGCATCATCGCGGTGACGACCTGGCCGGCCGCGCCTGGCGTTGGGGCCTGGTGGCCGGCTTTGTCGGAACGGCGCTTCCATGCCTTGCAATTGATCGCGGCATTGCCGGTGCTGAGCGGAGGGAACGAGGAGCCGGAGGCCGCGGTGTTCGCCGCCAGCGCCGCGGAGCCGGCCGGTGGCGACGAGTCGCTGATCCTGGCCTTCGATCCCCATCACCGCGTCCAGCGCGCGCTGGGCGAAGCGGGACTGAAGGGGCGCGAGATCGCTCGGGCCGAGCCGCGGGTGCTGTTGCGGATCGAAGGTTTCGTGGCGTCGGACGACGCCCGGGTCGCGACGATGAAGAACGCCGGCCTTGACGCGGTACGCGTGCTCGGCGCTTACGCGCGGGTGTGATGAGCAGCGTTTTCGACAAAGTGGCGGTGATCGGCACCGGATTGATCGGCGCCTCGATTGCGTTGGCGGCGCGCGAGACAGGGGCCGCCGGCGCGGTGGCGCTCTACGATCTCGACGCGGGCGTGCGTGCGCGGGCGCGTGCACTGGGGCTGGGCGAGGTGCGCGACAGCGCCGTCGACGCCGTGGCGGATGCCGACCTTGTCGTGCTCGCAGTCCCGGTTGGCGCCATGGGCGCGGCGATGGCGGCGGCGGCGCCCGGCGTGAAGGCCGGCGCAGTGATCACCGATGTCGGCTCGGTGAAGGCCGCCGTAGTCGAAGCGGTGGGCGCGCACATGCCGGCCCACGCTTTCCTGGCGCCAGGGCATCCGCTAGCGGGCACCGAGCATTCCGGCCCCGACGCGGGCTTCGCCGGTTTGTTCAAGGGCCGCTGGCAGCTGATCACGCCGCTCGCCGATCCGCGGCCCGAGTACGCTGGCGCCGTGGATCGGCTGGAAGCGTTTTGGCGCGCTTTGGGCGCCAACGTCGAACGCATGGACGCAGATCGCCATGATGTGGTGCTGGCGGTGGTGAGCCACTTGCCGCACCTGATCGCCTTCAACATCGTGGCTATGGCCGAGGATTTGGAGAGCGTAACCGAAAGCGAAGTGGTGAAGTATTCGGCCTCCGGCTTTCGCGATTTTACTCGAATCGCGGCCTCCGACCCCACCATGTGGCGC
>CAZNTI010000027.1:0-3441 GCA_964575885.1 uncultured Terricaulis sp. | reverse complement strand
TTTTTCTTTGGTAATAATTACGTTCTTCTAGAAATTGTCTTTCTTGTTGTTGATGACGGTTTGGAAGTGCTGGCGCGCTTCTCAGAGGATTTGGCGGCGCTACAGAAGGCGATCCGATGGGGCGACGGCCAAAAGCTGTACGATTTGTTCGAACGCGCCCGGCGCATGCGCCGGGAAGTGATCGAGGCGGGCCAAGATACGCCGGCGCCGAACTGGGGGCGGGAGAATTAGCGGCGTCCCATTTCGCTGACTGCCGACATTGATCCCATCAGCGCTGGCGCTTTTTTCGCCATGACGCAAGGCAGATGAGACTACCGACCGGCTGATGGTCGCGCAGGCGATCAGCGAACCGTTGCTGCTGCTGACGCATGATGGTGATTTGGCCGGCTACGGTGATCTTGTGCTGCTGACATAGGCAGCCGCCGCCTCAGCAAAAGCCAGAGGCTGGTCAATAAACTGGCGGCAGCGCCCGCACCGGCAGGCCCTCCAGCCGCAGCAGGCCGTCGCGGGCAAGCACGTCGAGGGTGATATCGTCGCCGCTCAAGGCATATCCCGCTGCAAGCAGCTGCAAGCCGCGACGGGCGCTATCATCGGCGCCTGGGCTTTGCGCCAGCGCGTTCAACACCGGCGCAGGCTGATCGATCGGCAGTTCCAGGCGGCCGGTCAGCCGGCGTTGATCGTCCAAGCCGCCATCGCCTTCGCCGCGCGCCTCCAGCGGGCCCCAGGTCAGCGAGAGCGCCTCCAACCGCAAGCGGCCGCCGGCTTCGCGCCACGGCCCCAGCGGATCTTGCGGCGCGGGTGAGATCAGGCTTGCGCCTTGCTCCACCACGATCGCTGCGCGCAGCGCTGCGATCTCCTGGCCGAACGCCTCAAAGCTGCGCACCGGCTGCGGCAGCGTCAGCGCCTCGGCGTCGAAGGCGAGCTGGTACTCACCTGGTTCACGCGGATCGGGGCGCAGATTGAGCACCAGTTTGCCGATGCCGAGCACGCCATCGCGGGCAGGATCGTCGAGCCTCAGATTGTCGGCTTCGACGCCGGCGACCGCCAGCGCGTCGCCATCGGTGCGCAAGCTCGCGATCAACGCATCGGCGCTGATGTTGGTGACGGCCCCATCGGCGCGGGCGATGGCGATTGGCGCCTGCGCTTGCAGTGTAACGTGCTGGGGATTGAGCAGATTGACGTGCAGGTTTGCACGCGCGGTAGTGGCGCTCCAGCCGCCGCGCTCGGAGGCGTAGGCGACGTCATTGAGTTCGAGCCACAGCAGCCGGGGAAAGCCGCGGCGCGCGATTTCTCCTACCAAAGCCTCCGCGCCGGCGGCGTTTTGCTCGGCGAGCAGCGTGCGCACGCGCGCCTCGGCGGTGTTGGCGACGACGTGCCAATAGCCGACCCAGCCGAGCGCAGCCAGCGTAAACAAGGCCCAGGGAACGATCAGCCACGCCGCTCTTTTCATGGCGCCGGCATGCGCCGCCGCTCGGGCGGCAATAAGGCCTGGGTCTCGGTTTCAATCGCGCGCTCGAGTTCGGCCATGAAAACGTCGCGCGACAGGCCGGCTGGGATCGCCGGCAGCACCTTGATGACGGCGTCGCCCGGCTCGCGCAGAACGCCCTTGGGCCTCCAGATCAGTCCGGTCGAGAGCGCCACCGGCGTCACCGGGATGCCTAGATCCTTGTACATCGCCGCGATGCCTGGCTTGTAGTCGGGCGCTGCGTCGAGCGGCTGGCGGGTGCCCTCGGGAAAGATTACCACCTGGTGGCCGCGCGCGACCGCCTCGCGGGCGCCGCGCACCACGCTCTTCAGCGCTTTCGCATGGCCGCCGCGGTCGACGGCGATCTGGTTCTTCTGCAGGTAGGCGCCCATCACCGGCGTGTTCTTGAGTTCGGCTTTGAACACGAACACTGGGGTCGGCAGGAACAGCGAAGGCACGATGGTGTCGAGCATCGACTGGTGCTTCATGGCGATGAGCGCGCCGCCCTGCGGCAGATGCTCCAGCCCCTCGAAGCGCACGCGCGCCCCAACAATCCAGCGCAGGCCCCAAAGCGTGGTGCGGGCCCAGGTGCGCAGCGCCGTCCACACATGGCGCTCGTCGGCCAGCACGAACGGCCAGAGCGCAATCCCTACCACCGCCATCGCGCCGTAGAGCCAGATGACGAACAGGATCGATCGCAACAGCCTCATGCGGCGTCTTTGCTCTCGTCGCGCTTGCCAAAGCCGATCAGCGCTTCGCGGCCGCGGATCACCAGATACTTGACGTACTCAGCCCCCAGCCGCGCCGCGGCAGCATGATTGGTGCGCCACAGCGCGGGATCGGTCCAGCGTGTCCGCACCGGGTAGGGATGGATTTCCGCCTCCGGCAGCGCCAGCGCCAGCTCGGCCTGCGAGCGCGGCATATGGTAGTCGTCGGTGACCAGGATCAGCGTCGTGTAGCGATGCTGGCGCGCCCAGGCTGCTGTTTCCGACGCGTTGCCGAGCGTGTCTTCCGCCGAACGCCCGAGATCGACGCAGCAGCGGCCTAGCGCGGGATCGATGTCCAGCACGTCGTACAATTCCTGGTCGGTGACGATGCGGTTGACGCCCGAGATCAGCAGCCGCTCGCCCTTCTGTTGCTCCAGCAGGCGCACGCCGGTTGAGAGCCGCTCCAGCGAGCCGCCGGTGAGCGCGACGATGGCGTCGGCCCGCGGCGGGGGTTCAGGCGCCATACGCACGCGCTGGGCGAAATCCCAAAAGCCGAGGCCGAAGGCGACCGCTGCGATCAGCGCCGCCCATACCAGAAGCGAACGCATCTAGCCGAGCCTCGCGGCTTGGCGATGGAAGTAGCCCGCCGCAGCGCGGGCCCCGAGGCCCGCCGCGACCGCCGCGCCCATCGGTGCGGCCACCACGGGAATGAAATCGACCGGCAGAATCATGGCGGGCAAAGCTTCAATCGAAGCGCCTGGGATTGCCAGCAGCATCACTGCAAGAGCCGCCACCCCGGCAAGTGCTGCGCCCACCAGGCCGGCGTAAAGCCCCATCAGCGCCGCCTCGTCGGCGATGCGCCCGGCCGCCTGGCCCGACGTTGCGCCCAAGTCGCACATGACGGTGACGAACTCGCGCCGGCGCGCGGCCAGACTGCGCGCCGCCAGCCAGACGATCAGCGCCATCACCAGCGCGAACGCGAACGCGCCCCAAAGGGCGGCGGCGCGTATCCGCGCCGCCGGCCCGCCGGTACTATGGAGATCGGGCGCGCGGATGACCTCGGCGGTGACGCCGCCCTCCGCCAAAGCAGCCACCAGGTCGCCGGAAAGATCGACGGCGTCGAGGCCAGGGGTGAGCTCGATCTCTATGAGACGCAGCGGCGGCAGATCCTCGGCTGCGACTTCGGTCCCCGACCATTCGTTGAGCAGCGCAGCCGCCCGGCCAGCGGTCATCGGCGCGGCGCTTGCGACAAGCGGCGACTGCGCCAAC
>CAZNTI010000026.1:0-12521 GCA_964575885.1 uncultured Terricaulis sp. | reverse complement strand
TTCGTGAAAGCAAGCTGAACGCGCCTGCGCGCGTGGGACTATTGAGGCGTGGCGGCCTTGCGCTGGCCGCTACGCCTCAGTCTTCGCGCGCTGGGTGTCCCGGCGCGGCGGCTCACCGAACATGCGGGCGTACTCGCGGCTGAACTGCGAAACGCTTTCATACCCGACCGCGAGCGCAGCGACGCCTGCTTTGTCGCCGTTGGCGATCATGCGACGGCGCGCTTCCAGGAGGCGCAACTGCTTCTGATATTGGATCGGCGACATCGAGGTCAGCGCCTTGAAATGCTGATGAAACGTAGACGGGCTCATACCCGCGGTCTTGGCGAGGTCGTCGATGCTGAGCGGCGCGGCATACTCCTCCCGCAGGCGATGGATCGCCTTGACGACGCGCATCGTCGGGCCTGCGGGCAAGGCGATGCGCGCCACCGCATGCGCGGCAGGGCCGGTCAAGAGCCAGTACGAAATCTCACGCATGAGCGAAGGATAGAGCACTTCGATGGCTTTCGGTCGCCGGATCAGATCGAGCAGGCGGACGAAGGTTGCGGAAATCTGCTGGTCCAAATTCTTCACCACGGCGCCGAAAACCGGCTTCCCCTCACTATAGATGCTTGGGTCCAAGTGCGTCGCCACGTCCGTCAATATGCTGATATCGAGTTCGAGCGTCGCCCCGACAAAGGGCGCTGCGGCCGATGCCTCGATGATCTGACCGATGGTTGGAACTTCGCAGGTGATGATGAGCGATTGCAGCGCACCGTACACGAGCGTCTTATCGCCAACGACCATTTCCTTCTTGCCCTGTGCGACGATGCATAAGCACGGGCGATAGGTCATGTGCGCCGGTGGAAATCGCTTCGACGACCGTATCAGCCTGAGGCCAGGCACGGGCGGATCGTAGACGCCGTTCAGAACCTGGTGTTCGTCCATGAGCGCAGAGATCGCGACGGTGAGTTCGTTTTTCATCGGGCTTCACTTTGAGGATGGGCGCCATCCAACGGCCCTTTGAAGCTATTCGCGCCCCGCCGCGCCATCAAGCGCTTGCGTAGTTTTAGGCAAGAAACTCGGCGCTTTGGACATTCGTTTACCGCCGGTGCGCTCCAGTTAAAGGCGGTGAAGGTTTGGCCGCTTGGGCGGCCTGCAAAGGGATATTTATGGCGAACTGGACAGCATCAGACATCCCCCCGCAAAGCGGCCGCTCCGCCGTCGTGACAGGAACCGGCGGGCTTGGCTTCGAAACTGCGCTAGCGCTCGCGCGCGCGGGCGCCGAAGTGATCATCGCCGGGCGCAATCGGGAAAAAGGCGCCGAGGCGGTTGCGCAGATTCGCGCCGCGCTCCCATCCGCGAACGTGCGGTTTGAACAAGTCGATCTCGCCAGCCTTGCGTCTATCGAGGCGTTCGCGGCGCGTCTGCGAAGCGAAAGAAGCGGCCTTGACCTGCTCATCAACAATGCCGGGGTGATGGTGCCGCCGCAACGGCAAGAGACGGCGGACGGGTTCGAGTTGCAACTCGGCACCAATCATCTCAGCCATTTTGCGCTTACGGCGCGGCTGATGCCGCTGCTGATCAAGGGCAGGCAAGCGCGCGTTGTGAGTTTGTCGAGCATCGCCGCCCGCGACGGCGCCATCAATTTCGACGACCTGAACGCACGGCAGGCGTACCGGCCGATGCCGGTCTATGCGCAGTCGAAGCTCGCGTGCCTCATGTTCGCATTCGAGCTGCAAAGGCGCAGCGAAGCCGCCGGGTGGGGCGTTTCCAGCATCGCCGCACATCCTGGCATCGCGCGCACCGATCTGCTGCACAACGCGCCGGGCCGGGGCAGCGTCCCGGGCGTCCTCCGCAGCGCGCTGTGGTTCTTGTTCCAGCCCGCCTGGCAGGGCGCGCTGCCGACGCTCTACGCCGCGACCGCGCCCGAGGCCAAGGGCGGCGCCTATTACGGGCCGAACGGAATGAGCGAAACGCGAGGATATCCCGCGATTGCGCGCACGCCGCCGCAAGCGCTGGATCGCGCCGCCGCCGAGCGCCTATGGGAAGTCTCCGAAGAATTGACGCGCGTCCGCTTTGCGTAGCCGCCTCGAAGGGACGACCTCAACGAACTGGCGACTGCGGAGCTTCTTGACCCCGGCGGGATCTGATCAGGTCGCGCGTCACGCTGGCCTGTGACAGCTGCTGTCGTTTCGCGCCCGAGCAACCTAACCTCTGGATGAGGCCGCCCCGGCTTCAGCGCAAATCGCCCTGGCTCTCATCCTGCACCGACTGCAAGTAAGCGATCAGCGCGCTTACATCGTCGGGTTCAAAAGCAAAATGCGGCATGGCGGGGTGGCCAACACTGATTCCTTCGGCGAAGGCTTCTTCCAGCGCTTCGACGCGATAGTTTTGCGAAAGCGTACGCAACGCCGGCGCTTCCGGCGCGGGGCTGTCGCCGTGGCGACCGACCGCGTGGCAGCTGCTGCAGTGCTGCTCGACGATGGCGCGTCCGCGCGCGACGGACGGCGGCGCAGCACGTGGCGCTGCGTGCGAAGCGCAGGCGACCGCCAAGGTGGCTGCCACGAGTGCAACGACATGTTTCATGGCGACGAACACCTCATGCGGCTTCCAGCAGCTCCAGCGCGCAGCGGTCGCGCACGACAACATGCCGAGAGCTAGGCAGCGCAATGGTGCGATCGCGCTCCATCTGCGTGAAGGCGCGCGACACCGTCTCAATGGTCAGAGCCAGGTAGTCGGCGATATCGGCGCGCGACATCGGCAGGTCGATTTCGCATGGGCCCGCCATGCGGTCGGCCAAGCGCAACAGAAAGGCGGCGACGCGCTCGCCGGCGCCGCGGCGGCCTAAAACCAGCGTGTGATCCTGCGCGTTCTGCAGCTGGCGCTGTGTCAGGGCGAGCAAGGCGCGGGCGGCGGCGGCGTCCTGGAGCGCTGCGGTCTCGATCAAGGAACGTCGGACCAGCGCCAGGTCGGTCTCGCCGACTGCCTCCGCCGAGAGCGTGTGCTGGGTTCCGCATTCCAGGCCGAAGACGTCGCCCGGGAAATAGAAATTGAGGATCTGGCGGCGTCCGTCGCTGGAGAAACGGATCGTCCGCACAGCCCCGGCGACGACGCGGTACACGTAGCCGGCCTCTTCTCCTTCGCCGAAAACTTCTTCGTTGCGGCGGAAGTGCATTCGGGCGCCCTGCAGGACCAGGCCGGCCCCCAGCGCGATGGAGTCCGACACCTGGCGAGCAGGTCCGCTGTAAGTTTCAATACCGGGAATCCGCATGGCGCTCTCCTGCATCTCCGAATACGCAATCGCGCGGCGCCAGAGAATTCAGTTTGAACGCTTAAGGGGAATCCCGTAGCCAGCCGCTTCATCGGGTCACCTTGGCCTACGAGCAGCAGATGCTAAGCTGCGTTGATGCGTTCTTCTCGCTCGCCGGCGCGTTTCGCCGCGGCAGTGCGTGGGCATCCACGCGCGGCTGCGTACGCCACCGCTGGGGTGGCGTGCGCCGCGTTTGCAGCGCTTGCGGGCCTGCTGCGCCTGCTGGCCCCCGACCTACCAGCGCTGCTTTTGCTTGCGCTGCCGCTTTGCGGCGCGGGCTTGCTTGGCGGTTTGGGGCCGGGCCTGGCGGCCACCCTGTTTTGTCTGGCGCTCGCCCGCCTCGTTGATCCCGCACAGAGCGGCGCGGCTCCCTTGGTGTTTGCGGCCATGGGCATAACCGCGGCCATTGCGGGTGAGTGGCGCCTGCGCAACCGCCGCCTCGAAGCCGACGCCTCACGCACGCTGGCCGAGCGCGAGGCGCACTTGCTGTCCATCTACGACACCGCCCCGGACGCGCTTATCGTCATCGACGAAAAAGGCACGCTGCAGTCCTTCAGCGCGGCCGCGGAGCGGGTGTTTGGCTGGTCTGCTTCGGAGGTGCTGGGACGCAATATAGCGATGCTTATGCCGCAACCGTTTCGCGCCCAGCACCACGATTACGTCAACCGCTATTTGGACACCGGCGAGCGCCGCATCATCGGCATCGGTCGCATCGTGGTCGGCGAGCGGAAAGACGGCTCGACGTTTCCAATGGAACTCGCGGTGGGTGAGGTGCGCTCCGAGCGCGGGCGCGTGTTCACCGGCTTTGTGCGCGACCTCACGGAGCGGCAAAAGACCGAAACCAGGCTTCAAGAACTGCAAGCCGAACTCGTGCACATGTCGCGCTTGAGCGCGATGGGGGAAATGGCCTCGGCCTTGGCGCACGAGCTCAACCAGCCTTTGAGCGCGATCGCAAATTACTTGAGCGGCGCAAAGCGTCTCTTGAAGCGCGCCGCGGTCAACGAGCCCAGCGCTGCCGACGCCTTGGAAAAAGCAGTTGATCAGGCGCTGCGCGCCGGCGAGATCATTCGTCGCATGCGCGATTTTCTTTCGCGCGGCGAAGGCGAGCGGCGGGTTGAGAACCTGCCGAAGCTGGTGCAGGAGGCGTGCGCGCTTGCTTTGGTTGGAGCCAAGGAACATGGCGTGCGGGTGCGCTACGCGCTTGGGCGCGAGGCGGAATCAGTTCTGGTGGATCGCGTTCAGATTCAACAAGTGATCCTCAATCTCGTGCGCAACGCCGTGGATGCGATGGCGGATTGTTCGCGACGGGAGCTATCGGTAGAGTCCGCGGCGACCGGGGAGGGCATGGCGACAGTCAGCGTCGCCGATACCGGCCCCGGCGTGGATGAAGCCGCCGCGGCCCGGCTGTTCCAGCCGTTCGTAACCACCAAGCCCGGCGGCATGGGCGTAGGCCTTTCGATTTCGCGTACGATCGTGGAAGCGCATGGCGGGCGCATCTGGACCGAGCCCAACCCCGGCGGTGGCGCTGTCTTCCGCTTCACGATGCGCCTGGCGCCGGAGCGGGCGTTGGAGAGTGAAGATGAGTGAGCCGGTTATCCATGTCGTCGACGACGACGCTCCGATGCGCGAGTCCGTGGCCTTCCTTCTCACCGCTGAAGGTTTTGCCGCCAGAACCTATGAAAGCGCAGTCGCGCTGCTCGAGCGCCGCACCGACCTCGAGCCGGGCTGCGTGATCTCCGACATCCGCATGCCGGAAATGACCGGGCTGCAATTGGCCTTGGAGATGAAGCGGCAGGGCTTGGCTCAGCCGATCATTATACTCACCGGCCATGGGGATGTTGCGTTGGCGGTGCAGGCGATGAAGGCTGGCGTCTTCGACTTTCTGGAGAAGCCGTTCCGTGACGAGGCGCTGCTGCGCGCCGTGCGCGCCGCGCTTGCGCAGAGCGGGGCGGACGCCGGTCTACGGAAGGAGCGGGCCGAAATCGCCGAACGCGCGGCGCAGCTCACCGCTCGCGAGCGGGAGGTTTTTGAAGCCATCGCGGCCGGGGATTCAAACAAGGCTGCGGCGCTGAGACTGGGGATCAGCCCAAGGACGGTCGAGATTTACCGAGCCAATGTCATGACCAAAATGTACGCCGGCAGCCTCTCAGAGCTGGTTCGCATGGCCTTGCAGCTTGAACGAGGCTGAAGAGGCCTTTGATCAGAATCAACGCCCGGCAGCGGGACCCCCGCTGATAGCCGCCTTGGATCAAGTGCGCCGATCTCCTCCCGTGCTCTTGCTGGTCGACGACGACGCAGCGCTCCGCCGCGCGTTGGCGCTCGCGTTCGAGACGGCGGGCATTTCGGTCGCAGCGTAAGCAGAGCCTGAAGCGGCGTGAGCGGTGGGGATCGCAGCCCCTGGCGGTGTCAAGATCGTCGAAAGCCGCTCCTCGGCGCCAGCTGTCCCGGAAGGTGCGTGGTTCCTTCTGCGAGGCGCGTTGATCTCGCGCAACGCGCCGCGCTGAAGCTGCTTCAGAATGCATCCAGGAGACACCCATGACCCTTAAGTCTATCGTCGCCGTCGCATGCAGCGAAAAGTCTGATGCAGAAGTACTCGGCGCTGCGGGCAAGGTGGCCGCGCGCTTCGGCGCGCACGTCCGGGTCGTGCCGGCGTTTCCCGATCCCGCCGCCGATCTCGTGTACTATGGCGCAGCTCTGCAGACTGTCGCGGAAGCCGGCACGCGCATCGTGGCGTCGGAGCGACAGACGCAGGAGCGCTTAGAGGCGCTTGGGCGAGAGGTGGCTGCGCGTGAGGGCGTCGCCTTTGTCGTGTACAAGCGCTCGCTGATGCCGGCGGTGGCCTTGGCGCCGGAGGCTATGCTTGCAGACGTGGTCATGTTTTCAGGCCTCGCCGCGCGGTCCACGATCGGGCCCTTGTTCGCCGAGACGCTCATTTCGACGCGCGCGCCGGTGATGCTGATCAACGGTGCTCCCGCGGTGGGCGGTAGAGTCGCCATCGCATGGGATGGCAGTGCGCAAGCGGCGCGCTCGGTGCGGGCGGCGTTGCCGCTCATTCAAGCGGCGGCGGGCGTACTCATCCTGCGCAATGTGGAGGACGCCAGCGCTGAGGCGGCGGTGTCGTCTGGCTCAGAGCAGCTGCGCAATTATCTGACGCGCCACGGCGTCACCGATATTGCCGTGCGCGAGGTCACAGGCGCGCGCGTCGCGGACTCGCTTCTGGGGGCCGCGCGCGCCGACACGTGCGAGCTTCTTGTCGCAGGGGCCTATGGCCGGCCGCGGCTCTTCGAAATGGTCCTGGGCGGCACCACTCGCGCACTGGTGCACGCGAGTGGCGCGCCCAACCTGTTTCTGTCGCACTGAGCGCGCCGATGTCGCTGAAGGCAATCCTGGCGCCGGTGATCGCCTTGGACGAAGACCAGGCGGCGTTGACGGCCGCGGCGGAGCTTGCGGAGAAATTTGACGCCCGCCCCGTGGTGCTGATTCTCGGGATGCATCTCGCGTCGACGTATATGGATCAGGCGGCGCCGCTGTCGGCGGTGCTTGACGACATCGCCGAGGGTGCATCGTCGCATGCCGCTCGGCTGCGCAGCGCGCTGGCGGCCTGGGTCGAGCGCGCACCACGCGCATTCGAAGTGCGAGATTTGTCTATCGAACACGCCGTTGACGATGACAAGATTTCAGCGCTTGCGCGGCTTGCCGACCTGGTCGTTGTGGCGCGCGCCGAAGGCCACGCACGCGCGCGCAGAGCGCTGATCGAGGATGTTCTGTTCAAATCTGGCCGGCCGACGCTGATCGTGCCCGAGGGGCCGCCCAGGCGGCGGGGCTGGGAAAAGATCGTGATTGGTTGGAACGACACGCCCGAGGCTGTTCGCGCCGTTATGGGGGCTTTTGCGTTCCTGGTCGCCGCCAAGGTGGTTGTGGTGGCGACTGTCGATGCAAAATCCGCCGCCGCCGATGAGCGACCCGGGCACAGCCTTACCGCTTACCTTCGCGATCACGGCGTCGCCGCCGAACTGCACAACATTGACGGTCTCGGTCGCACCGAAGCCAAGGCGCTGCTCGACGACGCCACCGCGCTTGACGCGGACCTGCTCGTTGTGGGCGCCTACGGGCACTCGCGTGTGCGCGAGTTTCTGTTCGGCGGCGTGACACGGGAGTTGCTCGCGGGGGCGTCGATCCCCTTGCTTATGACGCACTGACTGGAGGGGGCAATGAAGCGCGTTGAGAACAAGGTGGCGTTGGTGACCGGCGGCGCCTTGGGCCTGGGCCGCGCCTGCGCGGTGCTGTTGGCGCGCGAGGGCGCCAAGCTCATGGTTACGGACGTAAAGGAGGCGGAGGGGCGCGCCGTCGCCGAGGAGATCGTCGACGCCGGCGGCGAGGCGATGTTCATGCGCCACGACGTTGCGTCGGAGACCGAATGGGACGCGGTCATCGCGGCGGTCATGCGCCGGTTCGGACGCCTGGATGTGCTCGTCAACAACGCCGGCGTGGCGCTGGGCGCCAATGTCGAGAATACGAGCTTGCAGCAATGGCGAGCGCTCATGGCCGTCAACCTCGACGGCGTCTTCCTCGGGACGCAGCGCGCGATAGCCGCCATGCGGGCTGGGGGCGGCGGCTCTATCATCAACCTGTCGTCAATCGAGGGGCTCATTGGCGACGCCAATCTGGCCGCCTACAACGCTAGCAAAGGCGGCGTGCGCATTTTCTCGAAATCGGCCGCTCTGCACTGCGCGAAGGCCGGCTACGGAATACGCGTGAATTCGGTGCATCCGGGCTACATCTGGACGCCGATGGTTGAAAACTACTTGGCGGCTCAACCCGATCCAGCGGCCGCCAAGGCGCTTGTCGCAAGCTTGCACCCCCTCGGGCGACTGGGCGCGCCGGACGACATCGCCTACGGCGTGCTCTACCTCGCCTCGGATGAGTCGAAGTTCGTCACTGGCGCCGAGCTCGTCATCGATGGCGGCTACACCGCGCAATGACACAAAGCGCGCGATTGTGCATCGCTGGCGTCGTGCGTGCGGCAGTCATCTATTTCGCGCTGGTGTTTGCGGTCGGGCTGCTTCTAGGGCCGGTGCGGGTGATTTGGGCGGTGCCTCGGGTCGGGGAGGCGGTCGCAGTGGCGCTGGAGGCGCCGTTCCTGGTGCTGGCGATGTGGTTTGCCGCGCGCGCGGCGCCGACATGGGCGCGGCTGTCCAGCGGTGGGTTCAGCCACCTGGCGGTAGGCGTGCTCGCACTGGCGCTGCAGCAGGGCGCCGATGTTGCTGTTGGCTTTGGTCTGCGCGGTATGACGCTGTCTGAGCAACGCGCTGAATTCGCAACCCCCGCAGGCGTGATCTACGCAACGACGCTCGTCGCCTTTGCGCTGATGCCCTTGATCAGGATGCGCCGGCGCCGATAAACCGCAGTTGGCGCGTGACGCCGCCGGTGACGGTGCGCTGACGCTCAGCGCTGGACCACGTCTGGGTGCATGGGGGCCAACAGCGCCAGCAGGCGGTTTTGCATCTGAAAGGAAATGCCTTCCTCGGTCATGGCCGTGCGCAGGTGGCGCACCATCAAGTTAAAATCGCGGGTCTGCACGCCCATGTCGGCGTGGGCGGTTTGCATGTCGCGCCCGGTATACGTGCAGCCGCCGCCTAGCAAATAGCACAATTGCTCTTTGAGGGTGCGGCGAAGGCGAACCATGTCGAACGGCTGAAAGATCGGACCCAGTTGCGGATCGGCGAGCGCCAGATCAACGGTGCGGTCGACGATGCGGCCGATGCCGTCGTGACCGTTGAATGCCGCGAACACGGCGGGATCGGTGATCGGTTCGGCGCCGGCGTTGGCGTCGGACTGGACATAAGGATCGACCGGCTGCTCGGTTTGAGCGGCTGCGTTGGCGGCGAACGTCGCTGCGGCCAGGAACGCCAGTGCTGAAAGACAATGCATGCGGCGCCTCAGAACCCGAGCTGCAGTGAAAGATATGCGCCGCTCTGATCGTCGAAAGTGGCGATCGAGCCAAGATCGACGTAGCCGCCCACCAAAGAGACGGTGTCGGTCACGGCGAACGCCGCGAACACATCGAAGCCGTCTTGCTCATCGGCGAAACCGAGATTGTCCGGGCGGCTGCGATACTCTGCGCCAAGCAGCAACCGATCCGTCACCAGGTAAGCGCCGGACACCTCCCATTGCAGGCTGCGTCCCGACTCATCGTCGCCCCCGAACCCAAGCAGCCCGAATTGATTGCCGCGGGTGGCGCGCGCCGTGGCGTTCAGAACCAGCGATCGACCGAGCAAAATCTTGGTTGCCGAAACATAAATATCGACGTCGCTGTCCTCACGCGCCCCAAGCGCCGACAGCAGCGCCGCGTGCTCGGCCTGCTTGTATTGGACGCCGACCGCGATTTGCGGCAGCCAGCGATCCTGGTCGTAGAGGGCGTCGCCGGCGACGCGGACTTTCAGCCCGATGACGTCCTGTTGGAAGGTGAAGCCTTCGCCAAGCCCCAGCGCTGCGCCAGTTTCGCCGGTATCAAATTCCTGCCGCGCGATGGATAATTCCACGCGGTCGAACAGGCCAATCGACACGCCATAGGCCGAGAAGTCGTAGTCTGAGAGCGGGATGGCGGTGTAAAACGCAGCGCCGCCGACCCCGTCCTCGGTTTCGTTGCCGGCGATGAGCGCCCATGTCGCCAGCCCCGCGCCAGCCCCGCCCTCAACGCTGGTGACGCCGCGGGTCAGAGGCAGCTTGCCGCCGAAAACCATCGGCCGGCGCGCCTCAGCCTCGTTGCCGGCGCTGAGCAGAATGAGCGCTAGCGGGGCCAGAGCGATGCAAGCTTTCATCAATCGCGAAGCTTGATCAGTTTGCTTAACGAAGAGTGTAGCGGCGCTTTCACGCGCACTTTACCAAGGTGTGCGAATACTTGCGTCGATGCGCTCTTTGTCGATCCTTCTGTTTGCGGCGCTTTGCGCTGGCGAGGCCGTTGCGGCAGACCTCGCGGTGCAGGTGCGCGACACCGGCGGAGCGCCGGTAACCGATGCCGTCGTCAGCTTCACGCCGGCGGCGGGGGTCCGCGGTCCAATCCGATTCGACTGGCCTTACCAGATCGCGCAGCGCGACCTGCAGTTCGAGCCGCACATTCTCATCGTGCCGGTCGGCGCGGAGGTGCGCTTTCCCAACCTCGATCGGGTGCGCCACCACGTCTATTCCTTCGCGCCCGGCAATCGCTTCGAACTCGAGCTCTACGGCCGCGATGAAAGCCGCGCACATCGTTTCGAACGGGCGGGGGTCGCTGCTATCGGCTGCAACATCCACGATCAGATGCAAGCTTACATCGTCGTGGTCGACACTCCGCACGTGGCCCGCACCAACGCCGCGGGCGTCGCGCTCGTCAGCGGCGTGAGCGGCGCCGGCGAAGTGCGCGTCTGGCATCCGCTGCTGCGTGCGCCCGGCGGCTTCGCGCGGCGCACCGTGGCGCTGCCGGCCAGCGGACGTATCGAAGAGCAGTTCAGCGTCCAGTTGCGGGTGGGCGGTCACGCCCACTGATCCCATGTTCAAGCATCTGCGCACCAAGCTGACCGTTCTCTACGCAGGCATGTTCGGCGTCGCGCTGCTGGCGGTTGCGGCGATGTCGTACAGCATGATCGCGCAGACCGCCGCCCGCCAGGTGCGCCTTGAGCTGAGGGCGAACGGGGAGGTGTTCGATCGCATCTGGGCGCTGCGGGAAGAGCAGCTGCGTGACAGCGCAGAGATACTTGGGCGCGACTTTGGCTTTCGAGAAGCGGTGGCCACGCGCGATGAGGCCACCATCCGCTCCGCGCTCGATAACCTGCGTCGCCGGCTCGAAATCGAACAGGCGTTCATGATTGACCTCGACGGCGCGGTCATGGGCGCCGATCAACTGACCGGTGCGGAGCTAGAAGCGCTTTGGTACAGGCTCGACTCCGGCGCTCGCGCGTCCGGCGTGCTGGTGATGGGCGGGCGACCGTTTCAGGCCGTCTCAGCCCCAATTCTTGCGCCTGATCCGATCGGCTGGATCGTGTTCGCGGCCGACCTCGACGACGCGCACTTGAATTCGTTCGAGGCGTTGGCGGCGATTCCGCTGGAGACGGCGCTTTTCACGCGGTCGCCAGGCGCTCGCACCTGGTCGAGTTCTTCCGCCGATCTCAGCGCGCGCGATATCGATCGCATCGGCGCAGGACTAGATCATCTGGTCGGCCAGCCCGAGCTCGGCGAACCGCGGCGCCTGCGCGCTAGCGGCGGCGACTTCATCGTTCAGGTCAAGCAGATCGCGACCTTTGACGGCGCAGGCGAGGCGGTGCTGCTGTTGCGCTACAACGTGGCGCTCGCGATGGCCCCCTATCGCCCTTTGTTTGCGGCGATCATCGGCGCCGGTCTGCTGGGCATGGTTTTCGTTGCGTTCGCCAGCTGGGCGTTGGCGCGGCGGCTGGCGCAGCCGATCGCGGCTCTTGATGCGGCCGCGCGTGCCCTGCAGCACGGACAACGCTCCGAGGTGGCGGTCCAGACCGCGGACGAAATCGGGCGTCTGGCGCGCTCGTTCAATGTGATGTCGCACGAGATCGAGGCGCGCGAGGAACGCATCACTTACATGGCGCTGCACGACCCCGGCACCGATCTTCCCAATCGGCGCGCGCTTGAACGCGCCGTAGAGTCGGTCGGACACGGGCGGGCGTTTGTGCTGGCGTTCGCGATCGACCGCTTCGCGGCAATCCGCAGTGCGATCGGCTACGGCCTTGCAACGCGCCTGGCCGGACAGGTTGGGGCGCGCCTGCGTGCGGCGATCCCCGACGCCGCGGTCGGTCAGCTTGCCGCCGACACGATCGCGGTTATCGTCGAGCAGGCGGACGCCGCCGCGGCGCTGGCGCTCGCCGACGCCCTTCGCGCCCGCATCGATGGGCCGATCAGCCTGGGCGATGTCAGCGTCGATGTGTCAAGCCGCGCCGGGCTTTCGCCCATCGACGCCGGCAGCGACGCAAGCCCTCTCGATGAGGCCATGATTGCGATCGATCAAGCGCGCAAGACGCAGCGCGGCTGCGCGCTATTCGATGCGCGCGCCTACGGCGATCCCAAACGCAATCTGTCGCTGATGAGCGAAATGCTGAACGGCATCAATCGCGGGCATTTGTCGCTGCACTACCAGCCCAAGCTCGACATTCGCCGCGACGAGATCGCGGGCGCCGAGGCGCTGGTGCGCTGGACCCACCCGACCCGGGGCCGCATCGCCCCCGATCTG